>DATKPL010000237.1:0-7195 GCA_035524155.1 Rhizomicrobium sp. | reverse complement strand
GCGACAAGGTCGATGCCACGCCGCATGTCCTCAAAGTGCTGGAGGCGCTCAAGCTCGACGCGCTGGTGGCGCTGGGCGGCGACGATACGCTGTCCTATGCGGCGCGGCTCCATCAGGAAGGCTTTGCCGTGATGGCATGCCCCAAGACCATGGACAATGACGTTTTCGGCACCGATTACTGCATGGGCTTTTCCACCGCCGTCTCATGCTCGGTCGAGGCGATCACGGCGCTGCGCACGCCGGTGGGCAGTCATGAGCGCATCGGCGTGGTGGAATTGTTCGGCAGGAACTGCGGCGAGACGGCGTTGCTTGCCGGCTATCTCGCCGATGCCGACCGCACCCTGATCGCCGAAGTGCCGTTCGACATGGAGACGCTGGCGGTGTTGCTGGAAAAGGATCGCGCCCAAAACCCGTCGGGCTACGCCATGCTGGTCTTGTCGGAAGGCGCGCAAATGAAAGAAGGCGCGATCGTCGAAACCGGTCCCGAGGACGCCTATGGCCATCGCAAGCTGGGCGGGATCGGCGAAATGGTCGGCGCGGAAATCCAGCGCCTCACCGGCATCGGCGTGATGAACCAGAAGCTTGCCTATTTGATGCGCGCGGGCGCGCCGGACGCGCTGGACCAGATGGTGGCGAGGAACTATGGCGCCATGGCGGTTCAATTGCTGAAAGACGGCCAGCGGGGACTGATGACCGCTATCCAATCCGGGCGTTATACCAGCGTGCCGGTGGACACATGCATCAAGGGGACCCGCCGCGTCGACGTGCCCGCGCTTTACGACGCGGAAGCTTATCGCCCGCGAATCCGGGCATTCGCTGGAAAGCCGATGTTTCTTTATTGATCCCGGGAGCGAAGAGGAAACGAAGCGATGGAGGGATCGCTTCGCTCCGTCTTCTGCGCAAGTTCGCGGTACACAACATGGCCTGCCGACCATGTGGCCTTGGCGAAACTCTTCGAGGTGATTTGCCTCGATGACGCAAATTAGAGCCGGTTCCTTCCTTGAGAGCTATTCGTAAAAATACCGAACGCGGCGCTTTCCTTGTTCCCGCTTTTGATGAAAGATCGCGGGAACTTCGAGGAGGGGGCTTCTCATGTCGCGCGGGCAAACGCCCAGTCGCCGCCGCTTTCTGGCATCGGCCTCGGCACTGCCGATTCTGGCCTTTGCCGGTCACGCGCAGGCGCGCACCATCTCTGGCCGGCTGCCTTGGGAAGCATTCGCGGGCGATCCGCCCAAGCCCGTCAATCCGGCCGGCTGGTATTTCTTCTCTCCCAATGAAGCTGCGGCGATGGAGGTCATCGTTGACCGGCTGATTCCCGCCGATCACCTGTCAGTGGGGGGCAAAGACGCGGGCTGCGCAGTTTACATCGATCGTCAGTTGGCAGGCGACTTCGGAAAATCCACCCGGCTGTACATGAAAGGTCCTTTCGCGAAAGGCCTGCCCACCCAGGGCTATCAGAATGCCCTCACGCCGGCGGGCCGTTATCGCGAGGGCCTGCGCGCGCTCGATGATTATACGCACACCGCGCAGGGCAAGAACTTCGCGCAACTGACCGGAGCCCAGCAAGACGAGATCCTGCAAGGGCTGGAAGACGGCAAGATCGAATTGAAGCTGGCTTCGGGGTTAAGCACGCGCAGCTTCTTTGAATTGATGCTGCAGAACACGATGGAAGGCTTCTTCGCCGATCCGCTCTATGGCGGCAACAAAGGCCTGGCGGGCTGGAAATTGGTGGGCTTTCCCGGCGCGCGCTACGACTATCGCGATCATGTGGACAAGCACAATGTGCCTTATCCGCGCGGTCCGGTCTCGATCTATGGCGAGACCTGTCATGGCAAAAATCCTGCCGCGCAAAGATGTGGTGATCATGGGGCTGGGCTGGACCGGCGCCATTCTGGCGCAGGAACTGACCGATGCGGGGCTCGATGTGTTGGCGATCGAGCGCGGACCGTGGCGCGACACCGGCACCGATTTCAACATCGGCTATATGCAGGACGAATTGCGCTATGCCGTGCGCAAGGATCTGTTCCTCTCGCCCGTGCTGGAAGCCATGACCATGCGCAACAGCGTCGCCCAGACGGCGCTGCCGATGCGCGATTACGGCTCTTTCCTGCCCGGCTATGGCGTGGGTGGCGCTGGTGTGCATTGGAACGGTTATGTCTGGCGCTTCTTCCCCAGCGATTTCGAGATCAAGACCCAACTGACCGGCCGCTATGGCGCCAAGCGGGTGAGCGAATTGCAGCTCGAAGACTGGGGTGTCACTTACGACGAGCTGGAGCATTGCTTCGACCAGTTCGAATATCTCACTGGCACATCGGGCAAGGCCGGCAATATCAAAGGGCAGAAGATCGATGGCGGGAATGTCTTCGAAGGCCAGCGTGCCCGCGATTATCCCACCCCGCCGCTCAAGATGCCGTATATGGCGACCATGTTCGCCGATGCGGCGAAGAGCCTGGGCTTTCATCCGTTCCCCGCGCCGGCCGCCAATCTGTCCCAGGCCTATGTGAATCCCCTGGGCGTGGCGATGGGGCAATGCACCTATTGCGGCTTCTGCGAGCGTTTTGCCTGCGGCAACTACTCCAAGGCGATGCCGCAGACCACGATCCTGCCGGTGCTGATGAAGAAAAAGAATTTCGAGGCGCGCACCGAATGCGAAGTCTTGAAGATCAATCTTCATCCCGACGGCAAGACGGCGAAGAGCGTCACCTATGTGGATCGCGCCGGCCAGGAATTTGAGCAGCCGGGCGATATCGTCCTGCTCTGCGGTTATGGGCTGATGAATGTGCGCATGATGCTGCTGTCGGGTATCGGCAAGGGCTATGACCCGGCCAGCGGCGAAGGCACGGTGGGGCGCAATTACTGCTATCAGACACAAGGCGCCGGCGTCCGCCTGATCTTCGAAGGCAAGCATTTCAATCCTTTCATCGGCGCGGGGGCGTTGGCGGCGGCAATCGACGATTTCAACGGCGATGCCTTCGATCATTCCAAGCTGGATTTCGTCGGCGGCGCGGGCATCACGTGCGGCACGTCCAACGGACGGCCCATCGGCTATCGACCCACGCCCGAAGGCACGCCGCGCTGGGGCGCGAAATGGAAAAAGGCGGTGGCCGAGACCTATCAGAACGCGATGGGCATCGGCGCCCAGGGTTCGTCCTATCCGGTGCGGGGCAATTATCTGGACCTTGATCCCACCTACAAAGATCGTTTCGGCCGCCCGCTTCTGCGCGTGACCTTCGACTTTCCGGACAATGATTTGCGCATGGCGAATTTCATGTCCGATCAGCTGACCAAGATCGGTCGGGCGATGAATCCCAAGGAATTGACCGTCAGCCATGCCAAGAAGGGCTGGAATTCCGTGCCCTATCAGACCACCCACAACACCGGCGGCGCGTCCATGGGCGCCAATCCCAAGACCAGCGCCGTCAACCGCTATCTGCAAAGCTGGGACGTCTCGAACCTGTTCGTGATCGGCGCCTCGGCGTTCCAGCAGAATGCGGGCAAGAATCCCACGGGTACGGTCGGCGCGCTGGCCTATTGGGCGGCCGAGGCTATCCGCGATCGCTATCTGAAGAATCCCGGCGCGCTGGTTCCGGCATGAAAAGCGCGCTGGCAGCTTTGGCGTTTATGATGCTGGCTGGCGCGGCGCAGGCGCAAGGCGTTTCGCCAGGGCGCTATCAGGCGATCCTGGGCGATTGCGAAGGCTGTCACACTGCGCCAGGCGGGAAGCCGTTCGCGGGCGGCATGGTGCTGGAAACCCCGTTCGGCAAAATGGGTGTGCCGAATATCACGCCGGATCGCCAGACTGGCATCGGCAACTGGAGCGAAGCGGATTTCCGCCGCGCCATGCGCGAAGGCATCGCGCCCGGCGGCAAGCGCCTCTATCCGGCCATGCCCTATCCCAATTATGCGCGGATGAGCGATGCGGATCTGTCGTCGCTCTGGAATTATCTCAGAACGGTCGCGCCGGTGCACAATGCCGTTCGCGCCAATCTGCTGCGCTTTCCGTTCGACATCCGGACGTTGATGGTGGGTTGGGATTGGCTTTATCTCAAGCCGCAAAGCCCAACGCCGACCGCCGGAAAATCGGTGGAATGGAATCGTGGCGCCTATCTGGTCAGGGGTCCCGGCCATTGCGGCGTTTGCCACACGCCCAAATCCCTGCTGGGTGCCGATCGCGCAGCATCCCTTGGCGGCGCCTCGTTGCAGGGCTGGTTCGCGCCCCAGATCACGGGTGCCAAGCCCCAAGGCGTGGGCGGTTGGAGTGTGGATGACGTGGTCGCCTATCTCAAGACCGGCTGGAACGGCCGTGCCACGGCCTCCGGGCCGATGGCGGATGTGGTCGAACGCTCCACGTCGCAGATGAATGACGGCGACCTGAAAGCCATCGCGGTCTATCTCAGGGATCAGCCGGCAGCGCCCATGCAATCGGCCGTGGCGGCAAATGATGCGGACCTGAACGCGGGCGCGGTGCTCTATCGCGACAATTGCGTGGCCTGTCATGGCTGGGACGGGAAGGGCGAGAAGCTGATCTTCCCGCCATTGGCCGGCAATGCGGTCTTGATTCAACCCAGCGCGGAAAGCCTGATCCGGGTGGTTCTGGCGGGCGCGCAAGCGGTAACTACTAAGGCCGCGCCCACCGAACCGTCCATGCCGTCCTTTGCCTGGAAGCTCAATGACCGGGAGCTGGCCGATCTTCTCACCTATGTCCGCAACAGTTGGGGCAATCGGGCTGGAGCCGTAAACGGCGATGACGTGGCCAAGGTGCGCGCGTCCCTGCGCGGCGGTTCCTAGCCGCGCACCGCCGCGACCAGATCGGCGACATGTTCCGGCGGCGTGGGCTGCATCACGCCATGACCCAGATTGAAGATGAAGGGTTTGCCCTGCATCGCCTGTACCAATCTTTTGGCTTCCGCGCGCATGGCGCCGCCGCCCTGCAACAGCAGCACCGGATCGAGATTGCCCTGGCGCGCTACCTGTGAGGGCAGCGCGAGAGCGGCAATGTCCGTCATCTGGTCCACGCCCACGCCGTTCACTTCGGTGGCTTCGGCATAACGGGACAGCCATGATCCCGCGCCGCGGGGAAAGCCGATGATCGGGATCGAAGGATGCTTCGCCTTGACCGCGGCGACGATGCGGGACGTAGGCGCAAGCACCGCGCGCTCGAACAGGCCGGCCGGCACAGTTCCCGCCCAGCTTTCGAACAATTGTAGCGCCTCGGCACCGGCATCGGCCTGGGCGATCAGATAAGCGCTGGTCGCGTCCACCAGCACATCCATCAACCGGTCGAAGCTTCCGGACGCTTCCCAGGCCCAGCGCCGGATGGTCTCGTGATCGGTGCCGCCCCGGCCTTCGATCATGTAGGTTGCCACCGTCCAAGGCGCGCCGGCAAAACCGATCAACGCGGTATCGTTGGCTAACGCGGCGCGCACGCCGCGGATGGTTTGCATCACCGGGGCAAGTTTTTCGCCGTCATAATGAAGCGCGGCGATATCTTTCTCATCGCGCAACGGCTCCAGCCGCGGCCCTTCGCCTTCGGCGAACCAAAGCTTCTGTCCCAGCGCATGCGGAATCAGCAGGATGTCGGCGAACAGGATGGCGGCATCGAGCTGGAAGCGCCGCACCGGCTGCAAGGTCACTTCGACAGCCAGCTCAGGATTGAGGCAGAATTTCACAAAGTCCGGCGCCTTGGCGCGCAGCGCACGATATTCCGGCAGATAACGCCCGGCCTGGCGCATCAGCCAGATCGGCGGCGCGGAAGCCGCTTCGCCGTTCAGGACCGAAAGAAGTTTTTTCACCATCCGCGCTTTTCCAAACCCTGGATGAAATTCTCGCCTGCTTCGGCGCGAATCTCGGCTCCCAGCCTGCGGCCCAAAGCCGCCGCATCCGTCTTGGCGTCACTGCCCAATGCAAGCCGTTCTTCCCGCCGCCAGCGCCTCTTTCCATCTGGCGAAAGAACTTCGCCCAGGAAGTGGAGTTGATTGTCAGTGAGCCGCGCCAGCGCGCCGATCGGCGTACGGCAGGATCCGTCCAGCGCTTCCAGGAAGCCGCGCTCCGCCGCGATCGCGATTTCAAATGCCGGATCATTCAGGCGCTCCAATACATCCAGTGCCTTGGCATCATTCGCCCGGCATGTGATGGCCAGCGCGCCCTGACCCGGCGCGGGCGGCATGTCTTCGACATCCACCAGGGATGCGGCGTGGCCCTGCAGACCCATGCGGGTCAGTCCCGCCAGTGCCAGGAAGGTGGCATCCATCTTGCCGTCTTCGATGCGCTGCAGCCGGGTCTGGACGCTGCCGCGCAAAGTGACGACTTGCAGATCGGGCCTGAGATGCAGGGTCTGCGCCTGGCGCCGGAGACTGGCGGTGCCCACAACTGCGCCTTGAGGCAGCGACTTCAGGTCCCGCGCCTTGGGCGAGATGAATGCATCGCGCGGATCCTCGCGCGAAGGAATGGCCGCCAGCGCGATGCCATCCGGCATCAGGGTGGGAAGATCCTTCAGGGAATGGACAGCTGCGTCGATGCGGCGATCCAAAAGCGCTTCATCCAACTCCTTGGTGAACAGGCCCTTGCCGCCGGCGTCCTGCAGGCGGCGGTCGGCGATGCGGTCGCCGGAGGTGACGAAACTTTCGATTGCAGGTGTCTTGCCAAGCAGCGGCGCCAAAAGTCCGGCCACATGACGCGATTGCGTCATGGCCAAAGGCGAGCCGCGCGAGCCGAGCTTCATGACCATTCCGCGACGGGCGGCATGGAGGAAAGGATGCTTTCCACATTGCCCCCGGTTTTGAGCCCGAACATGGTGCCGCGATCGTAAAGCAGATTGAACTCCACATAACGCCCGCGCCATTTGGCCTGCTCGTGGCGCTGGGCCATGGTCCAGGTCTCGGCCCAATGGCGTTGCACCAATTGCGGATAGATATCGAGAAACGCCGATCCCACATCCTTGGTGAAGGCGAAATCGCGCTGCCAGTCGCCGCTCTGGTGATGGTCATAAAAGATGCCACCGACGCCCCGCGGCTCGCCCCGGTGGGGCAGGAAAAAATACTCGTCGGCCCATTTCTTGTATCTGGCGTACCAGGCGGGATCATGCGAGTCGCAGGCCGCCTTGAGACGGGCATGGAAGTCGCGTGCATCGGCATGCGCCTCCGACCGTTGCGCGTCCAAAGTGGGATTGAGATCGGCGCCGCCGCCGAACCAGCTT
>DATKPL010000236.1:0-2812 GCA_035524155.1 Rhizomicrobium sp. | reverse complement strand
TGCTGGAGCTGTTCGCCACCGAGGGCCTCAACCGAGCCGCTGTGCATGCCACGCGGCTGCGCGAAGGCGAGGGCCTGGTCGGTTTGGTGGCAGAGACGGCGGAAGCGGTGAACCTTTCCGACGCGCCCGCCGATCCGCATTTCTCATACCGCCCGGAAACCGGCGAAGATCCCTATCGGTCTTTCCTGGGCGTCCCCATCGTCCGCGGCGGCCAGGTGTTCGGCGTCTTGACCGTGCAGAACAAGGCCGAGCGGATTTACGCGGAAGAAGAGGTCGAAGCGCTGCAGACCGTGGCCATGGTGCTGGCCGAAGTTGTGGCGCAGGGCGGCTTCTTCAATGTCGCCGAGCTGGACGAGCCCGAGCTGCGCATCGACCGGCCGCGCAGATTCAACGGCGAAGGCCTGTCCGAGGGCGTTGCGGTGGGACGCGTGGTGCTGCACGAACCCCGTGTCAAGGTCGAGCGCATGATCGCCGATAATCCGGCTGATGAATTGAAGCGGCTGGAAGACGCCATCGGCTCGCTGCGCGAAGGCGTGGACCAGATGCTGGCTTCGTCCGAGCTCGACCTCACGGGTGAGGGCCGCGAAGTGATCGAGGCTTACCGCCTGTTCGCCTATGACCAGGGCTGGCGCCAGCGAATGCGCGACGCGGTCAGAACCGGCCTCACGGCCGAAGCGGCGGTTGAGCGTGTGCAGGACGAGATGCGGCTTCGCGTGCAGCGCCTGGGCGATCCCTTGCTGCGGGAACGCGCGCACGATCTGGACGATCTGGCGCGAAGGCTGCTGCGTCATCTCACCGGCGATGGCGGCCTGTCGGATCTTCCGCGCGACGCCATCCTGGTGGGACGCAATATGGGCCCGGCGGAATTGCTGGATTATGGCCGCGATCGTCTTCTGGGTATCGCGTTGGAAGAGGCGGCGTCCACGTCGCATGTCGCTATCGTGGCGCGCTCGATGGGGTTGCCACTGGTTTCGTCGCTGGAAGGCATCGCCGACAGCGCGCGCGCCGGAAATGCCATTGTGGTGGACGGCGAAAGCGGCGAAGTGCATCTGCGTCCGCCCGCCGAGATTGTTGGCGCGTTCGAGGAAAAACGCGCCCTCCGCCAGCAAGCCCAGGCGCGCTTCGCGGCGATACGCGAGTTGCCCGCTGTTACCAAGGACGGCGTGCCGATCCGCTTGATGATGAATGCGGGCCTCGAGCTCGACATGCCCCATTTGACCGAGTCGGGCGCCGACGGCATCGGCCTGTTCCGCACCGAACTGCAATTCATGCTGGGCGAGACCATGCCCCGGCTCGCGGACCAATGCGCCTTCTACAAAACCATCCTGGATGCTGCGGGCGATCGAACGGTGGTGTTCCGCACCCTCGATCTGGGCGGCGACAAGGTCCTGCCCTATGCGCGCTGGGAGCGGGAAGAGAATCCCGCTTTGGGCTGGCGCGCCATTCGCATCGCGCTGGATCGCCCCGCGCTGCTGCGTTACCAGGTGCGCGCGCTGATAATGGCGTCGTCGGGGCGCACCTTGCGCATTCTGCTCCCCATGGTCAGCGATGTGGACGAGTTCAATCGTGGCCGCGCGCTGATCGATCGCGAGCTGGAACGGGCGCGGCTGATGAACCACACACGGCCCACCCAGGTGCTGGTCGGCGCGATGCTGGAAGTGCCGGCGCTGGCCTTCATGCTGCCGCAGCTGATGCGCTCCGCCGATTTCGTGTCCATCGGCTCCAACGATCTTCTCTCGCTGGCGTTTGCGGTGGACCGCACCAATCCGCGGGTGGCGCGGCGCTACGACAATCTCAATCCCGCTTCGCTCACCTTGATCCGGCTGATCGTGCAAAGCGCAGCCGAAAATTCCGGCGACCTGTCGCTTTGCGGCGAGATGGCGGGCCGTCCCCTGGACGCCATGGCATTGCTGGGGCTGGGGATTCGCACCCTGTCCATGCAGCCAGGCCAGATCGGGCCCATCAAGATGATGATTCGCTCCCTCAATCTGGGCGAGGTTTCGGCTTTCGTGGACCGGCTGTGCGGGCGGACCGACCACTCACTGCGCACCAGGCTTTCCGCTTTTGCCGCCGAACGGGGCATCCTTCTCAAATAGGGACAAAAGCGGGCCGAAATCGGCGGTGCCCCTTGAAACTTTGGCGAAATTTCCAGCTTTTCCGGGCTTTTTCCAGAGGCTTGGGTTGTCCCGCGCGGGTTTTGCGATAGAATGAACAGGCTCGCATTTTTCATGACCCAAGCCCGGGGATGTGCGAGTTCCCGGCCAGATATCCAGATGACCAAGCTCACACAATTAAGCCTGGACGGAGAGGGCGGCCGGCGCCGGATTCATCTGCGCGAAATATCCGGCGATAGCGAGACGCCTCTCGAAACGGTGGGACAGGATCTGCGCACCGCGCGGCTGCGCCGGGGCGAAGACCTCGCTACCGTTTCCCGCGCGCTCAAGATCCGCAAGGAACATCTGGAAGCGGTCGAGGAAGACCGGATCGATAATCTGCCCGGCAAGACCTACGCCATCGGCTTCGTGCGCAGCTATGCCAATTATCTGGGGCTCGACGTGAACGCGATGGTCGATCGCTTCAAGGAAGAAATTTCCGGCCGTCATGACGAGCATCCTCCCGCCATGACTCCGATGGAGGACGACGAGACGCGCCATCTGCCGCAGGGCTGGCGCATCGTCGCGGGCGTGGTGGTGCTGCTTCTGGGTTATGGCGCCTGGCATCTTTTTTCCACCGGCTCGACCCAGGTCGCCGTGCCGCCGCCGCCTTCGCTCGCCCCGCCCAAAGCCGCGGCGCCCAAGCCGGCGCCCGCACC
>DATKPL010000235.1:0-3360 GCA_035524155.1 Rhizomicrobium sp. | reverse complement strand
GAGGGCCTGGTCCAGGATCTGGTGGGGGAATGGCTCAAGCCCCATCGCGCATTCCGTCTCGCCAAGGTGGGGCCGGTGGGCGTCAATCCCGATCAGCGCATGCATGAAGATGCGCGGCATTTGACCGAACTGTCCTCGGATCTGGGCGTGGAGCTGCTGCAATCCTCCATCCTGCTGGTCACCTTCGTGAATGTTTTGTGGCGGATCTCGGGGACCTTCGCGTTCCATGCCGGCGGGCGGACTTTCATCATTCCCGGTTACATGGTGTGGGCAGCGCTGCTCTATGCCGGGTCCGGCTCGCTGCTTTCCTATTGGGTGGGGCGCGGCTTGATCCGGCGCAATGCCGACCGCTATCAGCGCGAATCCGAGCTCCGCACTTCGCTCAACCGCACCAACGAACATATCGACGAGATCGAGCAGACCAATGGCGAGGCGCGCGCGGCCACGCGGATCGCGCTGGACCTCAGGGGCGTGCTCAAGGCGATGCGCCGCCTGGTGACGGGCCTGACCGAGCTCACCTGGGTTACGGCGGGCTATGGCTGGCTCACTTTGGTGGCGCCGATCCTGGTGGCGGCACCGGCTTATTTCTCGGGCACGCTCACATTCGGCGGCTTGATGATGGCGGCGGGCGCCTTCAACCAGGTGCAATCGTCGCTGCGCTGGTTCGTGGATAATTTCTCCACCATCGCCGATTGGCGCGCGACCTTGCTGCGCGTGGCCGATTTCCGCCGCGCGGTGATGAATTGCGATGCCATTCCTTCGGACGCGGTGCCCAAGCCGGAGCCCGGTTGATGGAAGCCAAGGCGCTTGCGGCTTTGGCGGATGACGCGCTGCTGGAAGCCGTGGCGCGCCAGACCTTCCGCTTCTTCTGGGAGGGGGCCGAGCCTCAGTCTTTCCTGGCCCGCGACCGCTCGACAAAAACATCCGATCCGCCCAACGACCTGGTGGCCGTGGGTGGCAGCGGCTTCGGCCTGATGGCGATGATTGTGGCGGTGGAGCGGGGCTGGGTCAGCCGCGATGAAGCCCTGGCCCGGCTGGATCGCATGCTGACGGTGCTGGAAAAGGCCGAGCGCCATCACGGCGCATTCCCACACTTCCTTCATGGCGAAACCGGCAAGACCATTCCTTTCGGTCCCAATGACGATGGCGGCGACCTGGTCGAGACCTCGTTCCTGATGATGGGTCTTCTCACCGTCCGCCAATATTTTTCCGGTGAACAGAATCTCGCGGCACGTATCAATGCGGTGTGGGAAGGCGTGGAGTGGAATTGGTACCGCAAAAGTGAGGATGTCCTTTATTGGCACTGGAGCCCCCATGCGGGCTGGGCCATGAACCACCAAATCCGCGGCTGGAACGAATGCCTGATCACCTATGTGCTGGCGGCGGGCGCGCCTCCGTCCCACGCTATCGGCCGCGACGTCTATGACCAGGGCTTCTGTGCCGGACCGGACTACATCAACGGCAAAAGCTATTATGGCACCGCTTTGCCGCTCGGGCCGGCGCTGGGCGGGCCGTTATTCTTTGCGCATTATTCCTTTCTGGGGCTCGATCCCCGCAATCTGCGCGACGCGCATGCCGATTATTGGCGGCAGAACATGGCGCAAGTGGCCATCAACCGCGCCCATTGCGTGGTCAATCCCAACTATTTCAAGGGCTATGGCGGGGAATGCTGGGGCATCACCGCGAGCGACGATCCCGATGGCTATGACGCGCATGCGCCGGGCAACGACAATGGCACGATTTCGCCCACGGCCGCGCTTTCGTCTTTTCCCTACGCGCCGCAGGCATGCTTTGCCGCGCTTCGCCATTTTCTGGCCGTGCTGGGCGACCGGGTCTGGGGCCGTTTCGGCTTTGTCGATGCGTTCAATGAAACCCGCGATTGGTGGGCCGAGACGTTCCTCGCGATCGATCAGGGCCCCATCGTGGTGATGATCGAGAATTACCGCAGCGGATTGTTGTGGAAGCACTTCATGAGCGCGCCGGAAGTGCGGAAAGGCCTCGTCCGGTTGGGTTTTGAAGGGTTCCTGGCGTGACAGGACTGGAGCGCTGGATCGCACGCGAATGGGATCACGCCGCCGAGATGATGCTGAAAAGCATTTCTCCGGTGGGGATCGTCAAGGAGCGGGCGCGCTTCGGCCAGGTCATTCATCCCAAACCCGGTTCGGTGGTGGCCTCGCCGGTGATGGCGGCCTATGACCCGGACCCGGATTATTTCTTTCATTGGTACCGCGACAGCGCCATCGTCATGGATGCGCTGCGCCTGCTTCGGAGTGAACTGCCTGAGGCCGATGGGATGTTCCGGGATTTCGTGCGTTTCAGCCTGGATCTCCACGCGCTGGATGGCCGGGATTTGCCGCCCGGCTGGAAAGAGCGGGCAGAGCCCGATTTTGTCCGCTTCCTGCGCAACAACGCGGCGGAGGCGCACGGCGCAGCCATCCCGGCGGAAACGCGGGTCAATCCTGACGGGACGCTGGACATCACCGATTGGCCGCGCCCGCAGAATGACGGCCCGGCCATGCGCGCGCTCTGCGTGATGCGCTGGGGCGCGGAGGGGGAGGCGGCCGAGCTTTTGCGCCGCGACCTGGCCTTTGTGCTGCGCCATGCCTGGCAATCCTGTTTCGACATCTGGGAAGAGGAAAAGGGGTTGCATGCCTATACGCTGCGCGTTTCCGCGGCAGCCCTGAAAGACGGCGCGGATTGGCTCGACCGGCATGGCGAACCGACAACGGCGGATTTGTGCCGTGCGGAAACGCGTCTTCTCGAGATTGCGCTGGACGATTTCTGGATGGCGGAAAGAGCGCATCTGCGCTCGCGCTTTGTCGAAGGCGGCGCGCCGGAAAAGCTCCTCGACATGTCGGTGATCCTGGGCGCCAATCACGCAAGGGTTGTCGGCGAGCCGCATCGGCTGACCCTGGCGCGGCTTACGGCGCTGTTCGACAGCGCATATGCCATCAACCGCGACCGGCCCGCGTCACGTGCGCCGGCGCTGGGGCGTTATGAAGGCGACCGCTATTATTCCGGCGGCGCCTATTATTTCTCGACCCTGGCGGCGGCGGAATTCCATTACCGCAACGGCGATCGCGATCTGGGCGACGCCTTCCTGGAAACGGTGCGGGCCTATACGCCGGAAAGCGGCGATCTCTCCGAGCAGTTCGACCAGACCAATGGCGCGCAAAGCTCGGCACGGCATCTGGCCTGGAGCTATGCCGCGTTCCTCACCGCGGTGGCGGCACGGCGCGCCTTGTAGCCCGGGTGCCGCATGATGCCTGTGTAAGTAGACGCCGTCATCACGCACGCTGGACGTGTAGGGACGGCAATCTGCCGGCAATGTGCGGGGCCTTTCGCTCAATCTCCGCGAAG
>DATKPL010000234.1:0-13524 GCA_035524155.1 Rhizomicrobium sp. | reverse complement strand
AGCTTTCGGGCAGAAGCGACGGCAGCCGGGCCTGAAGCGTGCCGATGGCGTGGGCATTGCCGCCCAAGGCGCCGGTATTGAGGGGCGCATCGAGGTCACGGGGGCCGATGCCGCCCAATGCAAAGCCGCGGAACGTGTCGCCGCCGTCGAAATAGCGCTGATTGATGGGCAGGATCGAGTTGTCGTAGGTCTGGATGATGCCGGCCCTGATGGTAAGCGATGTGACCACCGAGCCGTTGAACATGGGGCGATAACCGGCAAGAACCGCGTCGGTCTTGATGTATCGCAGATTGCCGCCAAAGCCGGCGAAACTCTGGCCAATGGAGAAACTCTCGCCGGTGGTGGGCTTCAGCGCATCGTCGAGATTGGAGTAGCCATAAGTGAAGCCGATGATGTTGCCGTAGGTTCTGCCTTCGGCGAGCAACACTTCCTCGGGCGCGCCCGAGAAGGGAAAGATGTTGTTGATCTGGTACGTGTAGCGCAGCGCCACGGTGGAAAATTCCGAAATTGGGAATGCCGTGCGCAGCACCGCGCCGATCTGATCGCTGGAATAGGTCGCCTGAATATAGTCGGTCTGGGATTCGTAAAGGTCGAAGCCCGTCGCCAACGGCCGGTCGAGGAAATAGGGTTCGGTAAAGCTCAATTGATAGAGCTTGGCGATCTGCGACACCGACAAGGACGCCTTCAGATATTGCCCCCGGCCAAACAGATTCTGCTCGGTATAGCTGAATTCGCCGGTGAGCTGGGTGACCGAGGAATAGCCCACGCCCAGCTGAAGCTGGCCGGTGGATTGCTCGGTGACATTGACGGTGACATCGGTGCGGTCGGGCGCGCTGCCGGGCGTATTCTTGACTTCCACGTCCTTGAAGAAGCCCAGTGCGCGGATGCGCGAGCGCGAACGGTCCATCAGCACGCGATTGAAGGCATCGCCCTCGACCAGGCGGAATTCGCGGCGGATCACCTTGTCCAGGGTGCGGGTGTTGCCCACGATATTGATCTTGCCGATATAGACGCGCGGTCCCTGATCGATATCGAAGATCAGGTCGATGGTGTTGTTGTTCCGGTTACGGGCGATGCGCGGATGGACCTCGGCAAAGGCGTAGCCCTTGGTGCCCGCCGCATTGGTGAGCGCATCGATGGCTTTCTGCACCGAGTCGGCGTCATAGATCTCGCCGCTCCGGATCGGTACCATCGGGCGCAGCGCCTGGGGCGTGAGTTCCTTGATCTTGGAATTGATTTCGACCTTGCCGATGCGATAGCGCGGGCCTTCATTGACGGTGAAGGTGATATAGAAATCCCGGCGGTTTTGACCCAACTGGGCCACCGCGCTCACCACCGTGAAGTCGGCATAGCCGTGATTGACATAGAAACGGCGCAGCTGCTCGCGGTCGAATGCCAGGCGATCGGGATCGTAATTGTCGTTGCTGGCGAGGATCTTGTACCAGGCGCTCTCTTCCGTGGCGATCTGGCCCTTGAGCGTGGACGCGTCATAGACCTTGTTGCCGATGAAATTGATGCGCGCGACCCCGGTGGTGGGACCTTCGGTGATCGAGAAGATCAGATCCACGCGGTTCTGCGGGCGCTGGATAATCTGGGGATCGACACGGGCGGCGAATTTGCCGTTCCTCCGGTAAAGCTCGATGATGCGCTGGACGTCAGCCTCGACGCGGGCGCGGGTAAAGGTCTCGCGCGGCTTGATCTGCACTTCCTTGGTGAGATCCTTGGTCGAGACCTTGTCGTTGCCCTCAAACACCACCTGATTGACGATGGGGTTCTCCACGACGCGGATCGCCAGGGTGCCGTTGTTGAAATTGATCTTCACGTCCGAAAATAGGCCCGTGCCGAACAGGGCCTTCAGCGCCGTATCGACATTGGCCGGATCATAGGCGTCGCCTTCGCGAATGTTCACATAGGTGAGCACCGTGCCCGGTTCGACGCGCTGGGTGCCGCTGACCGTGATGCGCTGGATGATGCGCTGCGGCTGGGCCGGAGTTTGCGGCGCCGCCGGCGGCTGCTGCGGGTTGGTGCGCTGGGCGTTCAGCTCCTGGGCGCGCTGTTCAGCGCCGGGCCGCAGTTGCGCATCCGCCGGCACCGCGAACAAGGCGAGGCACAGCGTCGCCGATGTCGCGCGCAATACCGCTTTATGATTGGCGTTGGTCCGCATTCCCCGCCGGCCGTTACTCATTCTCAAGGCGCCTACCGGCGGCCAAAGTTTCAGAAAAGATTCAGGCGAGCCAAGTCATTCCAAGTGGTCAGGAGGACAAGCCCCAGGACCAAAACCAGCCCAAGCCGAAATCCGACGTCTTGGGCCCGTTCATCCAGCGGGCGCCCCAAAACAGCTTCGCATGCATAGTATAGAAGATGGCCGCCGTCGAGCAGTGGAATCGGAAAAAGGTTGGCAAACCCAATGCTTACGGAAAGTACAGCCGCCAATTGAAGCAGCGCCAGAAAGCCATAAACGGCGACCTGCCGCGTCATTTTGGCAATGCCAAGGGGACCCCTGAGCTGGTCGGCGCTGGCATAACCCCGCACCATCTGCACCACGCCCTGGACCGTGGTGTGGATGATGTCCCAGGTTTCCGTGCAGGCAGCCGCAAAAGCACCAGGCAGACTGTAATATTCCGTCGTGATCGGTGCGTTCGGCGAAGGCCTGACCCCAATCACGACATTGGTTCCCACATCGCCCAGAACGTCGCGCATCTTTGTCGCGTGGGGCATCACATGGACACTGAGGGGCTGACCCCGCCGGATGAGATCAATGGTGAGGGTTTCACCACCGCTCACCGAGATGATCTCGGGCATCTGTTCGAAATCGGTGATACGAGTGCCGTCAATGGCGGTGACGCGATCGCCCGCCTTGATTCCGGCCG
The DNA here is from genome assembly GCA_035524155.1 of Rhizomicrobium sp. Classification (GTDB taxonomy): domain Bacteria; phylum Pseudomonadota; class Alphaproteobacteria; order Micropepsales; family Micropepsaceae; genus Rhizomicrobium. The sequence continues at coordinate 10,654 of DATKPL010000234.1, read as the reverse complement.
CTTCCGCGGGGCTGCCCTTCACCACATCGCCGATGATGGGAGCGACCACGGTGTGGCCGTTGTGAAGTATGACCCCGGTAAAAAGAAGAATGGCCAGGATGAAATTGGCGAAGGGTCCGGCGGCCGCGACCGCGGCGCGCTGCCAGACCGGCTTGAACATCAATGTGCGGGCGCGCTCGGCCTCGCTCATGTTCAATTCGGCGGAGCGGTCCGGCAGCGAAGCCGCATTGGCGTCGCCCGCGAATTTCACATAGCCGCCGACCGGCAGCCAGCTCACTTTCCAGCGCGTGCCGGTCTTATCGGTCCAGCCGAAAATCTCGCGGCCGAATCCCACGGAGAAGACATCCACCTTCACGCCGCAGGCGCGCGCCACCAGGAAGTGGCCGAGCTCATGAAAGAACACCACCAGGGTGATAACGAACAGGAAAGCGGGCAGACCTAAGGGGGTCCAAAGCACAAGGCTGCGAAGGGCGTCGAGCATCCGATCCTCTTACATCCCCACCCGTTGACAAATTTCTTCCGCCAGCACCCTCGCCCGCGCATCGGTTCCCAGCACGGTCGAAAGGTCGTAGGCGTGACCATTGGCGCTGCCGCCGACATCGGCGCTCAAGGTCTCGCCCACCACCTTGGGAATGTCGAGAAACCCGATGCGACGATCCAGGAACGCCTGCACGGCGATCTCATTCGCCGCGTTGAGCACCGTAGGGGCAAGGCCCCCGGAACGCAAAGATTCGATGGCAAGTCCCAGCGCCGGGAACCTGTCATGGGCGGGCGCCTGGAACAGCAGCTGCCCAAGCTTGGCGAGATCGAGCCGGCGCGACGGCGACGCAATGCGCCGGGGCCACGCCAAGGCGTGCGCGATGGGCGTGCGCATGTCGGGGGCCGAGAGATGCGCCATGGTGGTGCCGTCGCCATAGCTTACCAGGCAGTGGACCACCGATTGGGGATGCACCACCACGTTCAATCTGTCGGGTGGCAGCGCAAACAGGAAATGCGCCTCGATCAGCTCAAGCCCCTTGTTCATCAAGGTGGCGCTGTCGAGTGAAATCTTGCGGCCCATTGCCCAATTGGGATGGGCAACCGCCTCTTCCACCGTGGCTCCCCGCATCTTTTCCAGCGGCCATTCGCGGAATGGGCCGCCCGAAGCGGTGATGGTGACCATCTCGACCTCTGAGGCATCGCCGGAGCCCAACACCTGGAAGATCGCGTTATGCTCGGAGTCGACGGGAATGACGGCTGCGCCGGATTGTTCCAACGCGTCGCGGAACACCGCGCCCGCCGCCACCACGCATTCCTTGTTGGCCAGCGCCACCAGCACGCCGCGATGGATCGCCGCCAGCGCGGGCTCGATCGCCGCCGCGCCCATGATGGCGACCATCACGAAATCGGAAGGCAAGGATGCCGCCGCGATCACCGCATCGCGCCCCGCCTCCGCTTCGATGCCGGTGCCGGAAAGACCGGCTTTCAACTCTGGGAACAGAGCCACATCGCCGATCACCGCCCGGCGCGGACGGAATATCTTCGCCTGCTCGACCAACAACGCCACATTGCTTTGCGCGGTCAGCGCCACCAGCGGAAAAGCATCGGCACCATAAATTTTGCGCGCGTGCGCGATCACGTCCAGGGTATTGACGCCGATGGAACCGGTCGAGCCCAGTACCGTCACGCTGCGATGCGTGACGTCCTTGAGCGACGGCGCCTCGTCAAACGTCCGTGTAGCGGCGATGGGTTTCATGCCGCGACCCCGAACAGGGGGTTCAGTCCGGCCACAAACACCAAAAGCGCCATGGCAATACTGGCAGCCAATGTGGAATCCATGCGGTCGAGTACACCGCCATGGCCCGGAATCATCGCACCGGAATCCTTGGTGCCAAAACGCCGCTTGACGAAGCTTTCGAACAAATCGCCGGCATGGGCGATGATGCTGAACAAAAGCCCGAACAACGCCGCCTGCCCCGCCGAACCGCCCAGGAACCAGACAAAGCCCGCGAAAATCGCCGCCGCCGTGAGGCTGCCGCCGATCGTGCCGGCCCAAGTCTTTGACGGCGACAGGACCGGCGCCATGCGCGGACCGCCAATCAGATTGCCGAAGATCAATGCGCCTGTGTCTGTGGCCCATACGATCAGGAACATGCCCACCAGGATCATCGCGCCACGGGGCTCGAAGGCGCGCAAGGCGGCAAGCGCCAGGGCGGGAAAGCCCAGATAGAGAATACCGGTTGCCTGCCAGATGGGATGAGCATGGCGCTGCCGGGCCAGTTTCCATGCGGCAGCCGCGCCCGCGATCAGGACAATCGCCGCGATCCAGGCCTGACGCGTCGCCAGCAGGACGGTAATGGCAATTGCCACCGACATGGCATTGACCGCCACTTCGGCATGATAGATGCGCCCCTTGCTGATCATGCGGTGCCATTCCCAGGCGGCGGCGATGCTGATCGCCACCACCAGGGCGGCGAAGAATGGCGGTGCCGAAAACAGGACCCCGATCGCAACCGCCGCCAAAGCCACGCCGAACAGGGGACGGGTGATCCAGTCCATGTTCCAGCGAATGGCGCGATAGCCAGGCGCGTGCTGATGATGGGCGCTGGTCACGCCACCGCTTCCGAATTCAGCGCGCCAAAACGGCGCTCGCGCGCGGCAAAACTCTGCAGCGCCTTCAAGAGTTCGGCCTGGCCGAAATCCGGCCACAGCGTGTCCACGAACAGCAACTCCGCATAGGCCGATTGCCAGAGAAGGAAGTTGGACAGCCGCCGCTCGCCCGACGTGCGGATCACCAGGTCCGGCTCCGGCAACGCGCTGGTGAAGAGCCGGGTGGAGAAAAGCTCGGGCGTGATCGTCTCGGGATCGAGCCGGCCCTCGGCAGCAGCGCGCGCCAATTCGCGGGCGGCCGCGGCGATCTCTTCCTGGCCGCCATAGTCGAAGGCGAAGGTGAGATTGAGGCCCGTGTTGTGCGCGGTGCGGGATTCCGAATCCAGGATCATCTGCTGGATGTCGCTGGCGACGCGGCCGCGATGGCCGATGATGCGCATGCGCACATTGCGCTCCACCAGTTCATCCATGTCGCTGCGGAAATAGGTGCGGAACAGACCCATCAGGGCGCCGACCTCGGCCTTGGGCCGCTTCCAATTCTCGCTGGAGAAGGCGAACAGGGTCAGGTTGGCAAGGCCGATATCGCAGGCGGCGCGAACCGTTTCGCGCACCGCGTTCATGCCCGCCAGGTGTCCGGCCTCCCGGGGCAGATGCCGCTTCCGCGCCCAGCGGCCATTGCCATCCATGATGACGGCGACATGACGGGGAAGGATTTGCGGCAAATCACCCAAAGGAATCTCCATGCCCGGTCAGACCTGCATGATTTCCTGCTCCTTGGTGTGGAGCGCGTTGTCGATATCCTTGATATGGGAGTCGGTGAGCTTCTGCAGCTCATCGCTCTTCGTACGGTGCTCGTCCTGGCCGATCTTGTGGTCTTTCTCGAGCTTCTTGAGCAGCTCCATGCCGTCGCGGCGCACATTGCGCACGGCGACGCGGGCCGCTTCGGAATATTTGGAGGCGAGCTTGGAAAGTTCCTTGCGCCGTTCCTGGTTGAGTTCGGGGAGCGGAATGCGCAGCAGCTGCCCGTCCATCTGGGGGTTGAGGCCCAGGCCCGCGTCGCGGATCGCCTTGTCCACCGCCTTGGCCAGGCCCTTGTCCCAGACCTGAACCGTCAGCATGCGCGCTTCCGGGGCCGAAATGGTGCCCACCTGCGAGATCGGCACCACATTGCCATAGGCCTCGACCGAAACGGGATCGAGCAGCGCCGGCGATGCGCGGCCGGTCCGAAGGCCCGCGAATTCGCCCTTCAGGGTGGCCACGGCGCCGTTCATGCGCCGGTTCATTTCGTCCTTGTTATAAGCGTCCGCCATATTCCTCGCCTCGGCCCCTGGGGCTGGATGCTAACGCAAACCGTGCCCAGGGCTTTTCTTATTTTTCCTTGATAATCGTGGCCCTACCTTGGCCTTTCAGCACTTTGGCCAGCGCCCCCCGGTCGTGCAGCGAAAAGACCAGGATGGGGATGCCGTTCTCGCGCGACAGCGAGATGGCCGACGCATCCATTACTGCAAGATCTCGCGCTAAGACCTCGTGATAGCTCAAGGATTCATATCTCACGGCGTCAGGGTACTTTTTCGGGTCAGCACTGTAAACACCGTCAACCTGGGTGGCCTTCAGCATGGCATCGCAGTTCATTTCGGCGGCCCGCAGAGCGGCTGCGGTATCCGTGGTAAAGAACGGGTTCCCGGTTCCCGCCGCGAAAATCACCACCCGGCCCTTTTCCATGTGCCGAATCGCGCGGCGCCGGACATAGGGCTCACAGACGCTGCTCATGGGAATGGCCGACTGGACCCGACTGGCAAGGCCGGTGCGCTCCAGGGCCGCCTGCATGGCCAGCGCATTCATCACTGTCGCCAGCATGCCCATGTAATCGGCCGTGGCCCGGTCGATGCCTTTTGCGGCGCCGGCGAGGCCGCGGAAAATGTTCCCGCCCCCGATCACCATGCAGATCTGGGTGCCGCTGTCGGCGGCTTCCTTCACGTCGGCGGCGATGCGGTCCACCGTGCCGACATCGATGCCGTAATTGCTCTCGCCCATCAACGCCTCGCCCGAGACCTTGAGCAGCACACGGGCATATTGAGGCGTGGTGAGCATCGGCGGGTTCCTCTTACTTCTTGCCCGCCATCTGGGCGACTTCGTCGGCGAAATCGCTTTCCACCTTTTCGATGCCTTCGCCGACCTGGAAGCGGACAAAGCCCTCGATCGTGATGGGCGCGCCGAGATCCTTGGCGGCCTTCTCGATCACCTTGCCCACCTGGGTTTCGCCGTCGATCACGAAGGTCTGGGACAGAAGCACGGTATCTTCGTAGAATTTGCGCATCCGGCCTTCCATCATCTTCTCGATGACATTGTCGGGCTTGCCGGACTGCTTGGCCAATTCCCACTGCACATTGCGCTCGCGCTCGACCACATCCTTGGAAAGATGTTCCGGCGTGATGGCGAGCGGGGATGCTGCGGCCACATGCATGGCGAGCTGCTTGGCAAGCGCCGAAAGCTTGGCCCGGTCGGCGGTGGATTTGAGCGCCACCAGCACGCCGATCTTGCCCAGCTCGGGCGAAGCGGCGTTGTGGACATAGGCCGCGACCACGCCAGGATTGACCGAAAGGGCCACCGTGCGGCGCACGCTCATATTCTCGCCGATCTTGGCGACCAGTTCGGTCAGCGTCTGCTGCACATTGCTGTTGCCATGCCTGGCGGCCAGGAGCTTTTCCAGATCGCCGCCTTCTTTCAGGGCAAGGTTGGCGGCCGATTTGACGAAGCTCTTGAACTCCTCATTGCGGGCGACGAAATCGGTCTCGGCATTGACCTCGACCAGCGCGCCGGTGCCGCCGTCCACCGCGACACCCACCAGCCCCTCGGCGGCGGCGCGCCCGGCCTTCTTGGCGGCCTTGGAAATGCCCTTCTTGCGCAGCCAGTCGATGGCCGCTTCCATGTCGCCATTGGTTTCGCCCAGCGCGGCCTTGCAGTCCATCATGCCCGCGCCGGTCTTGTCGCGCAGGTCCTTCACCATTGTCGCGGTGATGTTCGACATCTCAATCTCCATTCAAGGCTCCGCACGGACGCGCGGAGCACCGCAGCCGTCAAAATCAGGCGCTCGCTTGGGCGGGCGCTTCTTCCACATGGCTGGATGTGTCTTCGATCTCTTCGGCGGCGCCGACATCGACACCGGATTCGATCTGGCTCTGGCCCAGGCCGTCGATGATGGCACGCGCGGCCAGATCGCAATAAAGCGCGATGGCGCGGGCGGCATCGTCATTGCCGGGGATCGGGTGGGCAATGCCGTCCGGATCCGAATTGGAATCAAGGATCGCGGTCACCGGGATGTTGAGCTTGCGTGCCTCGGCGATGGCGATGGCTTCCTTGTTGGTGTCGATCACGAACAGCATGTTGGGAAGGCCACCCATCTCCTTGATGCCGCCCAGCGAACGCTCCAGCTTGTCCTGCTCGCGCAGGAGGCCCAGCAATTCTTTTTTGGTCAGGCCGGACTGTTCGGCACTCGACAGCGTCTCTTCGATGGTGCGCAGGCGCCGGATCGAATGGCTGATGGTCTGCCAGTTGGTGAGCGTGCCGCCCAGCCAACGATGATTGACGTAATACTGGGCACAACGCTTGGCAGCAGCCGCGATCGGCTCGGACGCCTGGCGCTTGGTGCCGACAAAGAGGATGCGGCCGCCCGAGGCCGCGACGTCGCGCAGCGCCACCAGCGCCTGATGCAACAGCGGCACGGTCTGGGTGAGGTCGAGAATGTGGATGTCGTTGCGGGCGCCATAGATGAAGGGCGCCATTTTCGGATTCCAGCGCTGTTGGCGGTGGCCGAAATGGGCACCGGACTCGAGCAGTCCGCGCATGGAAAATTCTGGCAAAGCCATTGGTCAGTCTCCTTTACCGGTTGGCCAGACGCGCGGGTTACCCCATTTTGGGGCACCGGACGGGGACGCCGGAACACCCGACGAAACCCACCCGCGCGTGCGAGATGGCGCGCCTTATAGGGGGTCGCCCCCTTCCGGGCAAGGCGCAAAGGGCCTTTACCTTTCGGAAGCCCCGCCCCCCTTAAAACCCCTTGGGAACCTTGGGGATTTCCATGACCGCGATTGCCGCCTCGGTTCGGGCCGCCCTGGCCGATGCGCCCTGGCTGACAGGACCGCGCGTCCGCCGTTTCGCCTGGATATTCGCCGGGCTCGCGCTGGTCACGCTCCTGGGTAGCGCCTGGTTTCACACCCGCGCCGGGATCACCAATCCTGCCGGCGAATATCTGGGCGCGGATTTCATCAATTACTGGGCAGGCGCGCATGTGGCAGCCGAGGGCCATGCGATTCGTGCCTATGACATCAAGGGTTTCATCGCCTGGCAGCACGCCCATTCGGCCGCCAATGCCGAATTCAAATGGTATTCCTATCCACCCACGGCGCTTTTCCTGAGCCTGCCGCTTGCGAGTTTTGGCTTCAAAGCGGGTCTGGTGGCGTGGCTGCTGTCGGGCTGGGGCGCCTGTTTTCTCCTGCTCAGGCGCATACTGCCCTGGCGGACGGCGCTGCTGGCGGTGTTCGCGGCCCCAGCGTCATTTATCAATGCTCTGTCGGGACAGAATGGACAATTCAGCGCCGCGCTTCTGTGCGGGGGTGTCCTGTTGCTGGAATCCAATCCCCTGATCGCAGGACTGTTGTTCGGGCTTTTGTGCTTCAAGCCGCATCTGGCGATCCTTGTACCGATCGCCTTGGCGGCGGGCGGCTATTGGCGCGCTTTTGCATCCGCCGCCGTCACCGCGTTATCCGCCGCGGGCCTGAGCCTTATTTTGTTCGGCGGGCAGACTTGGGCAGCGTTCCTGCACAATGCACCTTTGAACACTTGGCTTTTGGAAAACGACACCGGGCTCTGGCATCGCATGCCCACCATGTTTTCCATGGTGCGTCTGGCCGGTGGCCCGATTTCCCTCGCCTATGGTCTGCAAATCGTTTCGGCGCTGGCCGCGATCTTTCTTCTGGTGCGCATCTGGCGCGGCCGCGCGAGCATGGACCGCAAAGGCGCGATACTGGTGCTGGCCACATTCCTGGCAACCCCCTATGCCTGGGACTACGACCTCGTCTCGTTGACGTTCGTGATCGCCTGGCTGGTGTTGGAAGGACTTCAGGCCGGATTCCGGCCTTGGGAGAAAAGCGTCCTCGCCTTGGCCGGCACAATGCCTTTGTTTCTTTCGCCCTTGGGTGCGGCAACCCATCTGCAGATCGGGCCCCTGGTTCTCTGGAGCGCCTTGCTCCTCGCAATGCCAAGACGGCAAGCGCCGTGATGACCTAAATTATGCGGCGCTGGCCTGCAAAAAGCGTTCGGCAATGCGAAAGCGCCCTGTGCTAGATAATAGCCATGACGGCACCCTATCGGCCCATCCTCAATCAATTTTACCCCAACCGAATTGTGGAAGTGGCGAGCCTTGGGCTGGAGCGCCCCGGCCTGATCCCGCTCTGGTTCGGGGAAAGCGACCTGGTGACGCCGAAATTCATTCGCGACGCCGCGATCAAGGCGCTGGACGACGGCAAGACCTTTTACACCTGGGCGCGCGGCATTCCCGAGCTGCGCGAAGCCATCGCCGCCTTCCATCAAAGAACCGTGAGCATGGTGATCGATCCGGAACGCATCACCGTGCCCGGCGCGGCGATGCTGGCGATTACGATGGCGCTCTCCTGCGTGGTGGAGCGGGGCGACAATGTGGTGATCGTCGCGCCTGTGTGGCCGAACATTTTCCACGCCGCCCAGGTGGCGGGGGCGGAAGTCCGGCTGGTGCGCCTGGACGAGGACTGGACCGCCGAGAAGTGGCATCTCGATCTCGACAAATTGTTTGCCGCCTGCGACAGCAAAACGCGCGCAATCTTCATTTCCACGCCCAACAATCCCTCGGGCTGGATGGCATCGCGGGATGAGCAGAAGGCGATCCTGGATTTCGCGCGCAAACACGGCATCGCCATTATCAGCGACGAGGTCTATGGCACCTTGATCTATGACGGCGCCACGCACGCGCCATCGTTCCTCGAAATCGCCAGCGATAATGATCCGGTATTTGTCATCAACAGCTTCTCCAAGCCCTGGGCGATGACAGGCTGGCGCATTGGCTGGCTGACGCATCCCAAGAATCTGGCCGAAGCGATGCGGATCCTGTCGCCGGCGGCCAACACCGGGACCACCAGCTTCAATCAATATGGCGCATTGGCGGCGCTCAGCCCCAAGGGCGACGCGTTCCGCGAAAGTCTGCGCAAGCGCTGCGAGACCAACCGCGACCTGGTGCAGGATTTCATCTCCCGGCAGAACCGCGTGCGCTGGATGAAGCCCGAAGGCGCCTTCTATGGCTTCCTGCACGTGGATGGCCTGAGCGACAGCATGGCCTTGGCGCGCGACCTGGTGCTCAAGGCCAATGTGGGCACCGCGCCGGGTTCGGCTTTTGGCCTGGGCGATCCGCGCGATGAATCCTATGTGCGGGTCTGCTTCGCCCGCGACGCCGAAGGGCTGAGCGAAGGCTTGAAGCGCATCGAGGCGATGCTGCAGGCCGGTTAGACCGCCTCGACGGAAACCACGCCCGGGATCGCGGCGATGGTGCTGCGCAAGGTTGCGGTCACCGCGTGACGCTTGCTGAGGGTGATTTCCACTTCCTCGCTGGGGCCGCTGGGCACCACGAAGCTCACCAGCCCCTTGCCCGGCTGCATCAGTTGCGCGGCGATGGCCGATAGCGGAGCGGCGGATTCCAATCGTACCACCATCCCCTCGCCCGCGTTGGCCGCGGCCTGGTCGAGATCGGCGATAGAGGCGGCGCGCAGCTTCAATTCGTCGCCGTCCCAATCGGCACTGGCCGTGATCACCAGACTCTTGCCCGCTTCCAGCAGTGGGCGGCTGGCCGCCAGCACTTCGGGAAACAGCATCACTTCGAACATGCCGGTGGGATCGGAGAAGGAAACGAACGCATACATTTGTTCGCTGCGGCCGCGCCGTTCCGATTTCTTGATCAGCGTGCCGGCGAGCTTTGCCTTGAAGCCGGCGCGGCGATCCTCGATCAAATTGGCATAAGAGGTGACGCCCAGGCGTTTCAGCGCCGCGCCATAGGCATCCAGCGGATGGCCAGAGAGATAGAAGCCCATGGCGTTGAATTCCTCGCCCAGCCTTTCATGCGCAGGCCAGTCGGGCACATTGGTGAGACGCAGTTCCTCGGCATGGGCGTCGCCACCGCCGAACAGGCTCACCTGCCCGCTTTCGCGTTCGCGCTGGGCGGCTTGCGCGCCGCCCAGGATGCGGTCGGAATTCTCCACCACCTGGCGGCGGTTCCTGTTCAAACTGTCGAACGCGCCGGCTTTGGCCAGATTCTCGAAGGCGCGCTTGTTCACCAGCTTGGGATCGACCCGGCGCGCGAAATCGGACAGGGACTTGAACGGACCCCTTTCCTTGCGCAGTTCGACCACGTGATCCATGGCCTGGCGGCCCACGCCCTTGACGGCGGCCAGTGCATAGAACACCGTGCCCGCTTCCGCGTCGCAGCTGAACACGGCGTCCGATCGGTTGATGTCGGGCGGCGCGATCTTGACACCCAGCCGCTGTGCTTCCTGGCGGAAGATGTTGAGCCGGTCGGTGTTGCCGATATCCAAGGTCATCGAGGCAGCCAGGAATTCGACCGGATAATTCGCCTTCAAGAACGCGGTCTGATAGGCGACCTGGGCATAGGCCGCAGCATGGCCCTTGTTGAATCCGTAGCCGGCGAATTTCTCCGCCTGTTCGAAAATCTGCTCGGCGATGGAGGGAATGATGCCGCGCTCGCCCGCGCCTTTGAGGAATTTCTCCCGGTGCACGATCATTTCGGAGGGGATCTTCTTGCCCATGGCGCGGCGAAGAAGATCCGCCTCCCCCATGGTGTAACCGGCGAGCTCCCGGGCGATGCGCATCACATCGTCCTGATAGGTCATCACGCCATAGGTTTCGCGCAGGATGGGCTCGAGCGAGGGATGCAGATATTCCACCGCTTCCTTGCCGCTTTTGCAGGCGATGTATTTGGGAATCGAGTCCATCGGACCCGGGCGGTAAAGCGCCACCAACGCCACCA
>DATKPL010000233.1:0-2791 GCA_035524155.1 Rhizomicrobium sp. | reverse complement strand
TCGTCATGCGGCGGCCATTGCCACGGGCGTCGCCGCCACCTTGGCGATGATCGCGCCCAGTTACGCCAAGATGACGCAGAAGGCCGCCGGCTATCAGGCGACGCCCAACAAGGACCAGAAATGCTCGGGCTGCGCGCTGTTCAAATCGCCCGATTCCTGCTCCTTCGTGGACGGCACGGTGAGCCCTGATGGCTGGTGCCGCTTCTTCGCCAAGAAATAGGAATCCGCGTCAGGCCCCGCCGGGCTCCAGAAGAAGATAGGCGTCCTGGTCGTCGCGCGTTCGCTTCTCGTCCAGCATGACGATCCGGATATCGGAGCCCGGCGCCAGCCCGGCGCCGGCGCGGGAAAATCCCGTCAGCCGGAAATAACGGTGACCATGCGCGACCGTGACGCGCGCCGCGCGGGCCAGCATCTCTTTCCAGCTCTGCCCGGGCGAAAGGGCCGCCGTCGGCTTGCCGGAAATGGTGATGACCGCATTCGGCTCCCACGCGGGTTGATGATGCGCGCAGGCGCGAAGCATCAGCGCCAAGCCTGCAACCGCCAGATGCGACGAAATCCGCATCCCTCTTTTTGGAGACTTCTCAGGTGGCGCGCCTTGATGCGGGTCAAATGCCGCACGCAGCCTTATTCGGTCGAAACGGATTTCCCGCCGGTGGCCTTGAGGATGTCCTTCACCTGGGCCCTGGTGGTGTCGCTGACTTCCACGCCCAAAAGCATGCTGCTGGAATTGCCCACGGCCTTGTCATAGGCCTTGATGTGAACATCCGGCACGCCCAGGCCGATCAATCCGCCCAGGATGCCGCCGGTCGCGCCGCCCGCGCCCGCGCCGGCAAGCGCCGCCGCGATGGGTCCTGCGACCAGCAAGGTGCCGCCCGATGCAATCACGGTTCCCGTGGCGGCCAGGGCCGCCGCGACCGCGCCCAGCACGCCGCCGATGGTTGCGCCCGCCGCAACACCTTCTCCACCTTTCGAGCCGCCTTTGATGCCCAGATACTGGGAACGATATCCCTCGCTGGCCACGACGCTGATCGATTGCTGCGCGATGCCGTTGGCGACCAGGCGATCCACCGCCAGGGACGCTTCGTTGGGATTATCGTAGATGGCCAGGATGTGATGGGACACGAAACTCTCCGCTTGCGAGGTTGGGCTAAGCCGTGAAGGCCTGATTACAACTCGGAAGCATCGCCATGGGTTGCAGGGGTTGGGCGCCCTCTCTAGGGTCCTGTCGAAATGGGGGAAGCGATGCGGTTTCTTGGTACGATACTGGGCGGATTTCTGGCGGCGTCAGCGGCGGCATCTGCGCAACCCGTCTCGCCGCCGCCGGTTGAAGCGGAAAGCGGCATGGCCGTCACCGCCCAGCATTACGCCAGCGAGATCGGCGCGCAGGTCCTGAAATCGGGCGGCAACGCCATCGATGCCGCCGTCGCCATCGGTTATGCGCTGGCCGTCACTTATCCTTCGGCCGGCAATATCGGCGGCGGCGGGCTGGCGACCATCCATCTGGCGAACGGCAAAGACACGTTCATCGACTTCCGCGAAAAGGCGCCCTTGGCCGCCAGCGCGAACATGTATCTGGACGCAAAGGGCGACATCATTCCCATGGCAAGCCTTTATGGCTATCGCGCCGTCGCCGTGCCGGGCACAGTGATGGGCCTGGAGAAGATGCTCACCGAATACGGAACCATGAAGCGCGCCGATTTGATGGCGCCCGCGATCCGGCTGGCCGAGCATGGTTTCACCCTGATGCCCGGCGATGTTTCGTTCTTCCAGGCGAACCAGGATTATTTCCGCAAGGAACCCAACGTCGCGGCGATCTATCTGAAGAACGGCAGGCCTTATGCGCCGGGCGACGTGCTGGTGCAGAAAGACCTGGCCGCAACCCTGAGGGAAATCGCCGCCCAGGGCCCCGACGTCTTTTACAAGGGCGACATTGCCCAGCGCGTGGTGGCGGCGTCCAAGGCGCGAGGCGGCCTTCTCACCGTGCAGGATTTCGCGTCTTACACGGCGGAAGAGACGCCGCCCATCACCTGCGCCTATCGCGAGTACCGCATCATCTCGGCGCCGCCGCCTTCCTCCGGCGGCGTTACCATGTGCGAGATCGTCAACATCATCTCGGCCTATCCGATGGACAAGATGGGCTTTCATTCCGCCCAGAGCATTCACTTCATGACCGAGGCGGAGCGTCATGCCTATGTCGACCGCAATTACGGCCTGGGCGATCCCGATTTCGTCAAGAACAAGCTGGACGAGATCTTGTCGCCCGAACATGCCGCCGCCATCCGCGCCAGGATCGATCCGGTGAAAGCCACGCCTTCGGCCGAGGTGAAACCGGGCGTCGCGCCCCATGAGGACGCCCAGACCACCCATTTCTCCGTGGTCGACAAGGACGGCAACGCGGTTTCGATCACCTACACCATCAACGGCATCAATGACGGCTTCGGCGCCCAGGTGATCGCGGGCAATACCGGCTTCTTCCTCAACAATGAGATGGACGATTTCACCTCGAAGGTGGGCGCCCCCAATCTCTACGGCCTGGTGCAAGGCGCGGCCAATTCGATCCAGCCGGGCAAGCGCCCGCTCTCGTCCATGAGCCCCAGCGTGGTGACAAAGGACGGCAAGCTCTTCATGGTGACGGGCAGCCCCGGCGGCTCCTACATCATCACCACCGTGCTGGAGTCGATCCTGAACGTGGTGGACCACGGCATGAATGTGAAACAGGCGGTGGATGCGCCGCGCATCCATCACCAATGGCTGCCCGACACCATCTATGCCGAGCCCGGCGCGATTGCAT
>DATKPL010000232.1:0-5914 GCA_035524155.1 Rhizomicrobium sp. | reverse complement strand
CTGCCTGATCGACGAACCCACTACCATGGAGCAAGCCCGCGCTGCGGAAGCACGCTGGATGACGGATGCGCCGCTCTCGCCGCTGGATGGTGTGCCGGTGGCGATCAAGGATCTGTTCTATACGCGCGGCTGGCCCACTTTGCGCGGTTCGCGCACCATCGATCCCAGCCAGCCCTGGCATGACGACGCGCCGGTGATCGCGCGGCTGAAGGAAGCGGGCGCGGTCCTGCTGGGAAAAGTCACCACGCCCGATCATGGTTGGAAAGGCGTGACGGATTCCCCGCTCACCGGCATTACCCGCAATCCCTGGAATCTGGAAAAGACACCTGGGGGCTCGTCCGGTGGATCATCGGCGGCGCTGGCGGCGCGGCTGGCGCCCTTGGCGCTGGGAACCGATGGCGGCGGCTCGATCCGCATTCCCGCCGGCTTCTCCGGTGTGTTCGGCATCAAGCCGCAATTCGGGCGGGTGGCGGCATGGCCGCCATCGCCGTTCGGAACCTTGGCGCATATCGGTCCCATGAGCCGTGATGTCGAAGGCAGCGCGATGCTGATGGACGTGATCGCGCGGCCCGACCCGCGTGACTGGCAAGGCTTGCCGCCCGCGTCCCGGAATTTCACCGATGGATTGAATGATGGCGTGCGCGGCAAGCGCATTGCTTTCAGCCCGGCAATGGGCTTCGCCAAAAACGTGATACCCGAAGTGGCGGCGCTGGTCGCGGCAGCAGCCAGGCGTTTTTCCGATCTGGGTGCGCATGTGGAAGAGATGGATCCGCCCGGCGGCGATCCTCTGCCGATCTTCCGCACTCTGTGGTGGGGTGGCGCCGGTTATCTTTTCGGCCATGCCGCGCCAGAAAAGAAGGCAGTCCTCGATCCCGGTCTGCTGGCGATGGCGGAAGAGGGCGCGGCGATACCGCTGCGGGAGTATATTGATGCCAATGTCGCGCGCGGCGCCTATGCCAGCAAGATGCGCGTCTTCATGGAGAAATATGACCTCCTGCTCACGCCTTCGCTGGCGGTGACGGCGTTCGAGGTGGGCAAGGTCACGCCTTATGAGGGCAAAGGCTCCTGGCCCAGCTGGACGCCGTTCAGCGTGCCGTTCAATCTCACCCAGCAACCAGCGGCCAACGTGCCTTGCGGTTACGCCAATGGCCTGCCGGTGGGCTTGCAGATCGTAGGCAAGCCGTTCGACGAGTGGAGCGTGCTTCAGGCGGCCAAGGCCTATGAGGGCATCGATCCGCATACGGATAATATCCCACCCGGCTTCGATTGAGGCTTCCCATGGCGGGCGAAATCCTCACCAATGACGAAATGCGGCGCGCCGATGCCTCTGCCGTCAAGGCCGGCACGCCGTCGCTGACCTTGATGGAGAATGCCGGCCGCGCCGTGGCCGACGCCATCGCCGCGCGCTTTGCGCCTTGCCGCGCCGTTGTGCTGTGCGGTCCCGGCAACAATGGCGGCGACGGCTTCGTGGCCGCGCGGCTTCTGTCCGCGCACGGTTTCGAGGTCGTGGCCGCGGCCGGTGAGGGGCACCAAGATAAAGGACAGAAGGGTGATGCCGGCGTGATGGCGGAGCGGTGGCAAGGCGCGCGTGTCGCGCTGGCGCCTGCGGCTTTGGATGGCGCCGCCCTGATCGTGGATGCCCTGTTCGGCACCGGCCTGTCGCGGCCCCTGGAAAGGAATTATCGCGCCGTCGTGGAGGCGGTGAACCGGACACATGTGCCTGTGATCGCCGTGGACATTCCCAGCGGGCTCGACGGCGACAGCGGAAAAATCCTGGGCGCGGCGGTGAAGGCCTCGCTGACCGTCACCTTCTTCCGGCTGAAGCCGTCACATCTTCTGCTGCCGGGCCGCGAACTGTGCGGCGAGACCCTGCTGGCCGATATTGGCGTCCCCGAAAGCGCCGCTTCGCGAATCAAACTGTTCGAGAACACGCCCGCGCTTTGGGGCGGAAATTTTCATTGGCCGCAGGCCGGCGCACATAAATATGCGCGAGGTCATTGCGTGGTGGTGTCGGGCCCGGCGCACGCGACCGGCGCAGCCCGGATGGCGGCGCGGGGCGCGCTCCGCATCGGCGCGGGTCTCGTCAGCGTCGCGGCGCAAGGCGACGCTGTCGTCGCAAATGCCGCCCATCTCACCGCCATCATGGTCAAACCGTTCAAGGGCCCTGAAGGTCTAACCAAACTCCTTTCCGACAAACGCCTCAACGCCGTGGCGATCGGTCCGGGTTTGGGCGTGGGCAAAAATACCAAGTCGCTGGTGACCGCGGTCCTGAAGTGCGGGGCGGCGGCGGTGCTGGATGCCGATGCGCTCACCTCGTTTCATGACGATCCCAAGGCGCTTTTTGCCAAGATCAGGCATCCGGCGGTGATGACACCGCATGAAGGCGAGTTCGAGCGGATTTTCCCCGGCCTGTTGCGCAAGGCGAAAAGCAAGATCGACGCCGCCCGCCAGGCGGCTGCCCGCGCTCATGCCGTGGTGCTGCTCAAGGGCAATGACACGGTGATCGCCGCGCCCGACGGAACCGCTTCCATCAACGCCAACGCCCCGCCCACCCTGGCGACGGCCGGGGCAGGCGATGTCCTCACGGGTTTTGTCGCCGGGCTTTTGGCCCAGGGGATGCCCGCCTTCGAGGCCGCCTGCGCGGGGGCCTGGCTGCATGGCGATGCTGCCGGCCGCTTCGGTCCCGGCCTGATCGCCGAGGACCTGGCCGAAATCCTGCCGGAAAGCCTTTTGGCCCTCAGAGAACGGCTGGTAACCCCCCGCAACGCCTGATATAGGGGCCGGCCCAAAACGCGGACATGGCGGAACTGGTAGACGCGCTGGATTTAGGTTCCAGTGACGAAAGTCGTGGGGGTTCAAGTCCCTCTGCCCGCACCAGGTCCGGATAAGAAAATTAAGGACTTAAGACATGCAGATCACCCAGACGGTTTCCGAGGACCTTCGCCGCCAATACACGGTGACGATCCCCGCCAGTGAACTCGACGCCAAGGTCACCAAGCGGCTGGAAGAGATGAAGCCGCGCGTCAATCTCAAGGGCTTCCGTCCGGGCAAGGCACCGGTCTCGTTCCTCAAGAAGCAGTTCGGCAAGTCCGTGATGGGCGAAGTGGTCGAGCAGGCCGTCAATGAAGGCAGCCAGAAGGCCATCAGCGACAATCAACTGAAGCCCGCGCTCCAGCCCCGCATCGAACCGGTTGGCGATGTGGCCGAAGTGGTCAACGGCAAGGCCGATCTTCAGTTCACCGTCACGGTGGACCTGATGCCCGAATTCCAGACCGCCGATATCGCCAAGCTCACGGTGGAACGCATCACCGCCGAGGTCAGCGATGCCGATGTGGACGAGGCGTTGCAGACTCTCGCCAAGCAGAGCCGCGGCTACACCGCCCGCGCCGAAGGCGAGGCGGCGGAAAAGGACGACATCGCCAAGATAGATTTTGTGGGCAGCGTCGATGGCGTGGAATTTCCCGGCGGCAAGGGCGAGGATTTCAATCTCACTCTGGGCTCGGGCCAGTTCATTCCCGGCTTCGAGGACCAGCTGATCGGCGCCAAGGCGGGCGAGCAGCGCGACGTGAAGGTGACTTTCCCGGCCGACTATCACTCCGCCGATCTGGCCGGCAAGGAAGCGGTCTTCGCCGTTACCGTCAAAGAGATCAAGAAGCCCGAAGACGCCAAAGTCGATGACGAACTCGCCAAGAAAATGGGGCTTGAGGACCTGGCGACGCTCAAGGACCGCGTACGCGAGCAGGTCAAAGGCGATTTCACCGCCGCCAGCCGCCTGCATCTGAAGCGCCGCATCCTGGATGCCTTGGACACCGCGCATGATTTCCCCCTGCCGCCCGCCATGGTCGAAGCCGAATTCGCCTCGATCTGGGCCCAGGTCGAGGCCGAGTTGAAGCGCGAAGGCAAGACCGCCGCCGACGAGGGTAAGACCGAGGACGAACTCAAGGCCGAATACCGGGCCATCGCCGAACGGCGGGTGCGGCTGGGTCTGGTCCTGGGCAAGCTTGGCGAGCAGAACGGCATCACCATCACGGGCGACGAGGTCAATCGCGCGGTGATGGCGCGGGCCCGCCAGTTCCCCGGCCAGGAGCAGCAGGTGTTCCAGTATTACGCCTCCAATCCCCAGGCCCAGGCCGAGATCCGCGCCCCCCTGTTCGAGGACAAAGTGGTGGACTTCATCGCCGAACTGGCCGAGGTCACGCCCAAGACGGTGGACCGCGAGACATTGTTCAAGGATCCGGATGACCTGCCGGAAAGCATCCGAAGCAAGACCTGAAATTTCGGGAATCGGGGACTATATTGAGCAGACGGACCCTTTCGTCCGCGTCACCGATTGCCAGTCATCATTGAAAGAGCGTGGCCCATGGCTGATCCCACCGAATTCCACAACAACACCCTGGTGCCGATGGTGGTCGAGCAGACCGCCCGGGGCGAGCGCGCCTTCGACATCTATTCGCGCCTCTTGAAGGAGCGGGTGATCTTCATCACCGGCCCCATTGAGGATTACGGCGCCAGCCTGATCACCGCCCAGCTTCTGTTTCTTGAGGCCGAAAACCCCAAGAAAGAGATTCATATGTACATCAACTCGCCCGGCGGGCTGGTGACGGCGGGGCTCGCCATCTATGACACGATGCAATATGTGCGCCCCCCGGTTCAGACCTTCTGCATCGGCCAGGCAGCTTCGGCTGCTTCTCTGCTGCTCTGCGCGGGCAAGAAGGGGGAGCGTTTCGCCCTCCCGAACAGCAGAATCATGGTCCACCAGCCGTCGGCCGCCTTTTACGGCCAGGCCGCCGACATCGCCCGCCATGCACAGGAAATTGTGAAACTCAAACGCCGCCTGAACGAGATTTACGCCAAGCATACCGGCCAAACGGTCGAAGCCATTGAAAAACAGCTCGACCGGGATACCTATATGACGGCGGAAGAAGCCAAGAATTTCGGGCTGTTGGACCAGGTCATGGCGCGCCGTCCGGAGACGGAAAACGCCACCTGACCCGGGACGGGACACGAAAGTTCCAGGATTTCCGGGTACTTGAGCCGGTTTAAACAAATCTTGATCCCGTCGGCGCTAACGTGGTCGAATGTTGGGATATGGGGGTGCTTCGGCTCCTCCCAGAGTATGCAAGGCAGTCTGGGCTATCCCAGGCTGTGAGGTGGGCGTTGAGCCCCCGGTGGAAGGACCGGAATTGAGATGAGCAAAGCCAGCGGCGGCGAATCCAAGAACACGCTTTACTGCTCTTTCTGCGGCAAGAGCCAGCATGAGGTGCGCAAGCTTATCGCCGGCCCGACTGTGTTTATCTGCGATGAATGCGTCGAACTCTGCATGGAAATCATCCGGGAGGAGAACAAGACCTCCTTCATGAAATCCAAGGAGGGCGTGCCCACGCCTCAGGAGATTTTCAAGGTCCTGGACGATTATGTGGTGGGCCAGAGCCACGCCAAGAAGGTGCTCTCGGTCGCCGTCCACAACCACTACAAGCGCATCAACTCGACCGGCAAGAATGGCGATGTCGAGCTGGCCAAGTCGAACATCATGCTGATCGGTCCTACCGGCTGCGGCAAGACGCTTCTGGCCCAGACGCTGGCGCGCATCCTGGACGTGCCGTTCACCATGGCCGACGCGACCACCCTCACCGAAGCGGGCTATGTGGGCGAGGACGTCGAGAACATTATCCTCAAGCTCTTGCAGGCGGCCGACTACAACGTCGAGCGCGCGCAACGCGGCATCGTCTATATCGACGAGGTCGACAAGATTTCCCGCAAGTCCGACAATCCTTCGATCACCCGCGACGTGTCGGGCGAGGGCGTGCAGCAGGCCTTGCTCAAGATCATGGAAGGCACGGTGGCTTCGGTTCCACCCCAGGGCGGCCGCAAGCATCCCCAGCAGGAATTCCTGCAGGTGGACACCACCAATATC
>DATKPL010000231.1:0-3601 GCA_035524155.1 Rhizomicrobium sp. | reverse complement strand
GAACCGGTGGTGACACCGGCTTGGCTCACCCAACATGCCGGCGACGGGGATCTGGTCATCCTTCACGCCGGCAATGCGGCGAGTTTCCAGGCTGGGCATATTCCGGGCGCCCATCTGGCCGATCTGGATCAGGTTTCGGTGAGCGATCCGCAAGGGCTTTCCACCGAACTGCCATCGGCGGAGATGTTGCATCAGCAACTGGAAGCGCTGGGCATCTCCGACAATTCGCGGGTGGTGGTCTATTCGGATTCCGAGACGATCCCGCGCGCCACACGCATATTGTTGACATTGGAGGCGGCCGGCTTCGGTCATCGCTCTTATCTCTTGGATGGCGGCCTGAAGGAATGGAAAGCCGAGGGCCATGCAACCACGACAGATGCTTCGCCTGTCGCGCCGGGGCATTTGAAGCCGCTTGCGCTTCACCCGGCCATTGTGACCGCCGACTTCATGCAGGCGCATTTGAAGACGCTGG
Organism: Rhizomicrobium sp.; assembly: GCA_035524155.1. Lineage (GTDB taxonomy): Bacteria > Pseudomonadota > Alphaproteobacteria > Micropepsales > Micropepsaceae > Rhizomicrobium. Next base: position 3,129 of record DATKPL010000231.1, on the reverse strand, counting down.
GTTATGACGTGATCGATGGCCGCGCCGCCAATTTCTATTCCGGCGAGCAGGCCAGCATGGGCGGCAAGGGCCATCTGCCGGGTGCTAAGAATATTCCCTTCACCACCATCACCGCAGCGGACGGTAAACTGAAATCGCCCGAAGAATTGCGCCGGATGTTCACCGAAGCCGGCTACAAGCCGGGCGATCATGTGCTGGCCTATTGTCATATCGGCATCCAGGCCACCGCAGTGGTGTTCGCGGCCCGGACCTTGGGCATCGATGCCAGGCTCTATGACGGCTCGTTCCAGGATTGGGTGAAGCGCGGCCTGCCAGTCGAAACAGGTAATTGAATGCCCTCATCTGCCTCGACCAAGACGTTCTATTTTGGAATTTGATAGCGTTTGCTCAGCCAGCCGGTATGCAGGTGATCCTCGCCGGCTTTGACCTGGAATTCGCAGATCGCCTGGCCCTGCATGCCGATGCTGGCCGGACAACTGGCTTCAAGGTGGCGGACATAACGCAGCCATCCGGCATCGCGGGCGCCGAATAGTTTGGCGCGCGATTTAAGGCAGCGGTCCATCGCGCCGGAACCCGTGCCGAACAGGCCCGCATAGACGGGCTCGAGGCAGGCGCGGACCTGAAAATCACCCGGCCCCGCCTGCTTGTTGTGAATGGCGATACCGACGATCAAGGCGACCGAGAGCGCGGTCGCAGCCGCGCCAAGCCCACGCAGCGGCGTGTGTCCGCTGCGAATGATGCCAATCCCGATGGGTTGGCCCGCTGCCAAATCAGAACTGCCGGCCGCCATGGGGGGAGATTAGCCGTTCAACAGGCGCGCGAAAACCCTGCCGTCAAACGGGCGAAACGACCAGGACCGAATTCAATCCGCCGAAGGCGAAGGAATTGGAAAGCAGCGCCACGTCCTGGATCGGCACCGGGCCGCCCACGGCCAGGGGCAAGGGGCAGGCGGGATCCGGCCCTTCAAAGTTGCAGACCTGGGGCGCCAGGCCTTCTTTCAGGGCGAGCAATGCCACCACCATTTCCAGCGCTCCTGTCCCGCCCAGCAAATGACCATGCGAGGATTTTGTGGCGATGGCGACTTGATCGTCGATGCGGTCGGCAAAGACCGAACGCAGCGCCGCCGCCTCGCTCACATCATTGAGTTCGGTGCCGGTGCCATGGGTGCTGATCAAAAAGCGCGTATCGGCGGAAAGATCGCTTTGCTTGAGCGCCTGGCGGATCGCTTTGGCGGCGCCTTCGGTCTTGGGTTGGGTCAAGTGATAGGCATCGGATGAATAGCCCATCCCTGTCACTTCGCCATAAATCGTCGCCCCTCTTCTGCGCGCGGCGTCGTAATCCTCCAGCACCAGGGCGGCCGCGCCTTCGGCCAGCGCCATGCCGCTGCGGTTGATCGAGAAGGGCCGGCACGCATCCTTGGCCAGCGCGCCAAGCCTTTGCCAAGCCAGTGTGTGGCCATAGGTGATGCTGGCTTCCGTGCCGCCCGCCAGCACGGCTTTCGCACGGCCCGTCTTGATCAGCCAGGCGGCTTCCGCGATGGCGTGCGAACTGGAGGCGCAGGCGCTGGAGATGCACCAGGCCGGTCCCGTGAAGCCAAAGGTCAGCGAAACCACGCTGGCGGCGCCGCTGCCCATGAAGCGCGGCACGGTCATGGGATGCACGCGGCCTACCCGCTGGCCATAGATGCGGAAATAACTGTCCTCCAGGCTGGTAAGGCCCCCGGTCGAGCTGCCGAAAATGATCGCGACATCGTCGGGATCGTAATCGGCGTCGTTGAACGACGCGTCGGCCAGGGCTTCGGCCGATGCGATCACCGCCAGCCGGCAGAAGCGATCCAGGGTCTTGAAGCTTTTGGCATCGACCAGGCCTTGCGGCTCGCCGCAATCTTCCTCGCGCACCTGGCCGATCGGCGCTTCCGTGAAAAGGGTGGGATCGGCGCCTTCCACCTTGGTCCAGGTGATGCCGGTGCGGCCATCCTTGAGCGCCGACCAGGTGGCGGCTGCGCCGCGACCAAGGGCAGAAACACACCCGAGGCCGGTAATCACGACTCGCGTCATGGGATGTCCGTCAAAAGCAGGTCAGGTCGAGGATGGGGAAACAGTCTTGGGAGAAGCGGCTGCTTTGGCCAGCACCACATCGAGGAATTGCTGAACCGTCTTGACGCCCTCGAATTCCGCGGCGTCGAGTTCGATGCCGCATTCATCCTCGATGGCGAACAGGATGTTGATCACGTCCAGCGATGCGATCGCCAGGGAGTCCAATGTGGCGTCCGGAAGCAGGCGGGACCGGTCGATGGCGGCCTCGCGCGCAATGATGGCGAGGATCTTCTCGGAATCGACCACAGCAAAACCTTTCCGCAAGCATGGGAATTCAATGTTAAGCCGCCGATGCGCGGCTTTGCAACATATCTGGAAAAGCGGCGCGACTCGCTAGTGTCCTGTATCGCCCAATCGGCCCATCAGCCAATAGGCGGCAAGTCCCGCCCACTCGTGAGTGGCGGTGTCGATTTTATCCAGCCGGCCGGCAATCGATGAGTTCCAATCCACGCCCTTCGGCTTGCCGGTGGTAAGGTAGTCTGAAGGCCATGGCAGTACATGCCAGTGGAGTTTTGCCGCAATCCCCATAGCGCGGGGCATGTGGGTTGCCGAGGTCACAACCAGCCATGTTTCTCCGGACCGCGGCCGGGCGAGTTTCTTGGAGTAGACGAAATTCTCCCAGGTATTGCGCGAGCGGTTTTCAAGGATCAACCGCGACGGCGGTATGTCCATTTGCGCGAAAATGGCGCGCGCCACGCTTGCCTCCGGCATCTTGCTCTTTTCAAAGGGAGCCCATCCGCCGGAATAGATGATCCTGGCGTCGGGATAGCGCCGCGCCAATTCGGCGCCCGCCACCAGCCGGCCTGCGGCGGGATTGTATCCCGGTACGCCACGCGCCTCGAAGATCGCGGCGCTTTCTCCGCCCCCCAATATGATCGCGCCGTCCAGATGCGCGGGCGCGGCCGGTCGGGGAAAACGATTTTCCAGCGGTATTCCCAGCCAGTCGTCGACGGGAAGAAAATAGACCAGCAGAAGCGCGGCAGCGACGGCGATCATCAGCCCTTTGCCCAAGCCGCGCCAACGCGTCCATTGC
>DATKPL010000230.1:0-3994 GCA_035524155.1 Rhizomicrobium sp. | reverse complement strand
CTTGATGGTCGCGCCATAGAGGATCATCACTCGATCGCCTTCACCGACCACCATCTCGAGATCGAATTTGTCCAGCCATTTGTGATTGGGCCAACAGCGCGCGAAATAGGCTTCGCGGCTGATGCGGTCGTCATAAGGGCTAGTGAAAGTGAAATCCGGCGCCAGGTGCTCTTCCATGAAGACGCGGTCGCCGGTCTCATAGGCGCGGTAATAGCGCTTCGCCAAATCAGTCAGGTCCCGCATCTCACACCTCTAGTGATTTGCCCAGCATATCCAGAAGCTGGCCGGTGCCGTGCTCGCGCGAGCCGGCATCGTCATAGCCATCCAGGAAATCGCCATATTCGGTAATGGTGAATCTGGTGCCTTTTCCTTCCGGCTTGAATTGCAACGAGGCCTGGCTGACCGAAATGCGCCGTCCCGACATCTCCATCACATAGCTGTAGATGATGCGTTCGTTCTCGACGATGTCGTGATAAATGCAGTCGAAGCTGGTGACGGTGCCGTTGTCGAAGCGGCCCGAGAGATGCTCGCGGCCGCCCTCACGGAAATCGAACACACGCTTGACCAGCTTCCAGCCGGGAGGACCGGCGAACCATTTGCTCTTGGCGTCCTGGTCGGCAAAGGCCTGGAACACGCGTGCGACCGGCGCGTCATAGATGCGGATGAGCGTGAAGCTGCCATGGACGATGGAGCGGTTGGTGACTTTGCTTTCCTTATAGTCGGCGCAGGTGGCTTCGCTCACGGTTCCTCTTCTCCTTTGCTCTGTTCCAGAAATTCGCTTAAGCGGTCGAGATTGCTTTCCCACATCTGGCGGCGCTCGCTGATCCAGCGCTCGGCCTGGGACAGCGCCAAAGCCTCGATGCGGCAGGTGCGCACCCGTCCCACCTTGCTGCTTTTGACCAGGCCGGATTCCTCCAGAACCTTGAGGTGCAGCATTACCGCCGGCAGCGACATGGGGAGCGGCTTGGCCAGTTCGCTCACGCTGGCGGGGCCGTTGCTCAGCCGTTCGACAATCGCGCGCCGGGCGGGGTCTGCCAGGGCCTGAAAGGCCAAATCGAGAGGCACTTGATAGTTAATCATTCACTTAAGTATCAGTTCAAGCCACTGGCCGTCAAGCCTGATTCAAGACCGTGTTTCCATTTGGCAATCTTGGCCTTGGCTCTGAAAAGCGCATTGCGCGCAGCCCCGGGACAGGGCTAATTGGCGCGCAGATGCCCGCAAGCGCGGGCCTTCCCAGGCGAGGATTGGCGTTGAGTGACATCTTCCGCGAAGTCGAAGAAGACGTTCGCCGAGAAAAGCTGGAAAAATTCTGGAAAGCCTATGGCGATTACATCATCGCCCTGGTGGCCCTGATCATTTTGGGTATTGCCGGCTTCGAGTTGTGGCAGCGTTATGAGGCCAACCAGCGCGACAAGGCATCGGTCGCATTCTCGGCTGCGCAACGCATCAGCGATCCCAAGCGCGCCGCCGAGGCCTTTTCCGACCTGTCCAAGACGGGACCCTCTGGCTATCGCCTCCTCTCCCAGATGGAACAGGCCAACAGCATGCTGGCGGCCGGCCAGCATGAAACCGCGATCACGTTATATAAGGAGATCGCCAACCAGGACAAAGGCGCCATCGGCGCGGTGGCGCGGCTGCGCGCCGGCTGGGCCACCGTCGAGAATGCGAGCCGCGCCGATCTTCAGAGCCTGCTCGCGCCGCTGGAAACACCGTCGAGCAGCTGGAAGCCGATGGCGGATGAAATCCTGGCCTATAGCGACTATCGCAACCATGACGTCGCCAAGGCCACCCAGGAATTCGACGCGTTGGCCAGCGATCCTGCCTCGCCCGGCATGCTGAAGTCGCGGGCCCGCGCCATGTCCGCCTTCCTGCATCAGGGGGGCGACAAGAATTTCGGCACCGTTCCGCCACCCGGCCCTGCGCACACGCCGTTGGCGGGCGCCGTCACGACGCCACCTGCCGGAGCGCCCACCAAGCCATGATCTTTTCCTCCAAGCGCCTGCGCTTCGGCTGTGCGCTCGCCCTTACGTTGCTGGTGGCAGGTTGCGACACGTTCCAGGACATCGGCGACACGGTGGGCGACTGGTTCTCGTCGAACAACAAATCCAAGCTCAAGGGCGAACGCATTCCGCTCAACGCGCTGGATGAGGCGCTGAGGCCCGATCCGGCGCTTCAGGCGCAGCCTTTGCTGCTGCCCCCGCCCTATCGCAACACCGAATGGCCCGAGCCGGGCGGCTTCGCTTCCAACGCGATGTACCATCTGGAGGCCAACGGGCACCTGCGCCAACTATGGACCGCCGACGCCGGCAAGGGCTCTGACATCGATTCCCGTCTCACCGCTTCACCGATCATCGGCGGCGGGCGCATCTTCACCCTCGATTCCGAAGCCCATGTCTATGCCTTCGACGCCAATACCGGCCAGGCGATCTGGGACAAAAGGCTTGCGCCCAAGAACGGCACCGACATGCCCACCTTGTGGGGCCTGCTCGGCAAGCCCAACACCATCGAGCCGGTGTCCGGCATGGGCGGCGGCATCGCCTATGACGCGGGGAAGATCTTCGCCACCTCGGGCTTCGGCGTCTTGATCTGCATGGATGCGGCCACAGGCCGCGAGCTCTGGCGCCACGACATGGGCGTGCCCATCGTCAACGCGCCGGTGGTCAATGGCGGGCGCATCTTCTTTTCCACCGACGACAATCATTTCTTCGCCCTGGCCGAAACGGACGGCCGCACGCTCTGGGACACGCAAGGCGTGTCGGAATCGGCCGGCATTCTGGCTTCCACCAGCGCCGCCGTTTCCGGCCAGTTCGTGATCGCGCCCTATACCTCGGGCGAGCTTTATGCGCTTCGGGTGCAGAACGGCCAGCAGGCCTGGAACGACGTTCTTTCCCATTCCGGCGTGGTCACCGCGCTCTCCGAGCTGGACGATATCGCCGCCCGTCCCGTGATCGACCGCGACATGGTGTTCGCCATCAGCCATTCCGGCGTGATGGCGGCGATCTCGCTGGCCTCGGGCGACCGCGCCTGGACGCGGGAGATCGGCGGCACGCAGACGCCTTGGGCGGCAGGCGACTATGTCTATGTGGTGACCGGCGATCAGCTGGTGCTCTGTTTCACCCGCAAGGAAGGAAGGGTGCGCTGGGTTCATCAGCTGCCGCAATTCCAGAATCCCGACACCAAATCGCGCCCCATCAATTGGGCAGGCCCGGTGCTGGTCTCCAACAAGCTGATACTGCTGTCGTCCGACGGCTTTGCCGAGGCGATCTCGCCCTATAACGGCCGGCTCATGGGCCGGGTGGAGATTCCCGGCGGCACCAGCATCGCGCCCGTGGTGGCCAACGACACGATGTACATCTACACCAATGACGCCGAACTGGTAGCACTGAGGTAATTCTCATCTCTCTCATCCTGCCGCGAGGAATTTTGGTTCCTGGGCAGGAGCGAGGAGCGATGTGGACAAGACGTCCATGAGCGACGAGCGACAAACCCAGGAAGCAAAAGAACCGCGGCCGTTAACGCTCGCCATCGTCGGACGCCCGAATGTTGGCAAGTCCAGTCTCTTCAACCGCATCGCCGGGCGGCGCATCGCCATCGTCCATGACACGCCCGGCGTCACGCGCGACCGCAAGGTCGCCGATGTGGATTTTCAGGGCCGGTCGCTGCGCCTGATCGACACGGCGGGGTTCGAGGAAACCGGCAACAGCGAAAGCCTCGAGCGGCGCATGACCGGCCAGACCTTGGCCGCCATCGAGGAGGCCGACGTCATTTTGTTCGTGATCGATGCGCGCGCCGGCGTCACCGCCGGCGATGAGATTATCGCCCAGGCGCTCCATCGTGCTGGCAAGAAAGTCATCTTGGCCGCCAACAAATGCGAAGGCCGCATCGATCCCCTGGCGATCGAAGGCGTGTTCGATCTGGGCTTCGGCGAGCCGCTCAAACTTTCCGCCGAGCATGCGCTGGGAATGGGAGGCTTGGCGGAAGCGCTGGAACCGCT
>DATKPL010000229.1:0-2721 GCA_035524155.1 Rhizomicrobium sp. | reverse complement strand
GTGCAATGATGGCAAAAGTGCAGATCATCCCTCCCGATTCCTATCCCCAGATGGTGAGCAAGGCCGACGCGTCACGCATATCGCGCGCGCTGCGCTCGCCGGAAACACTTCTTCAGGGCAATCGCGTGGTCGAAGACGCCAGCCAAGGATTGCGCCGAAGCGTCTGCGACTATGTGCGCGCGCTGGAAGCCGCTGCCGGCGATCATAAAAAAACCTACGAAAAGGCCCATGAGATTCGCGGGCTTGCCGAAACCGCGGGCCTGGCCGCGGCCGGCCGGATCGCCGATGGATTGTGCGGCTATTTCGATGAAATGGACCGGCTGGGTGCCGCGCCCGACCCCGAAGTGATCGCGGTGCACGTTTCGGCCATCGCCCGGGCGGCTTTTGCCGAAGACGAGGCCATCCGCATGGGCGATGTAGTCGCCATGGAACTTGCCGTGCTGGTCGACCTCAAGCTGTCCGAGGCCAGGGGGGATTGAGGAAGCGTTAACGCTTTCCGCGCCGCCCGCCCGGGCGGTTCACCCCTCCTTAAGCCCTGCCGTTAATAATGAAGGCTGTGGCGCGAGCTTCTTTATCGCGCCTTCCGGATCATATTGTGGGCGGCGTTTTCCATGCTTCAAATCGGCGGCATTGTCGTTCTGTTCGCGTGTGTGTTCGGCGGCTACCTGATGTCGGGCGGCTCGCTTGGCGTGGTGCTCGAAGCGCTGCCCCATGAGATGCTCACCATTTTCGGCGCTGCGATCGCAGCGATGCTGATCGCCGGTTCGATGTACACCATCAAGAAGATCGGCGGCTCGATCGGCCAGGTGATCTCGGGCCCCAAATGGAAGCCCAACGATTATCGCGACCTGCTTTGCCTGTTGTTTCTTCTTACCAAGACGATGAAGTCCAAGGGCATGATCGCCTTGGAAGCGCATATCGAGAAGCCTGCGGACTCCAGCATCTTCAAGCGCTATCCCAAGATCACCAAGGATCATTTCGCGCTCGATTTCATCTGCGACACGCTGCGCATGATGACGATGAGCCTGGAAGACCCGCACCAGGTCGAAACGGCGATGGAGAAACAGCTGGAAAAGCACCATCACGAAGCGCTGGCCGGCGCCAACGCGCTGCAAAGCATGGCGGACGGCCTGCCGGCACTGGGTATCGTTGCGGCGGTCTTGGGCGTGATCAAGACCATGGGCGCGATCAGCGAGCCGCCGGAAGTGCTGGGCAAGATGATCGGCTCGGCCCTGGTCGGCACCTTCATGGGCGTGTTTCTGGCCTACGGCATCGTCGGACCCATGGGCCAGCGCCTCAAGGCCATCGTCGACGAGGATGCGCTGTTCTATCACGTGATCCGCGACATCCTGGTTGCGCACCTCCACGGCAATGCGGCGCAGGTGTCTGTGGAAATCGGGCGCGGCAGCGTGCCCAGCGAATATCAGCCCAGTTTCCAGGAGCTGGAAGAATCCATCAACTCGATCCCGCCGGACGGCAGCTAATTTTTGCTGATGAGCCCCTTGGCTTCGGTCAGGGAAACAAAGAATGTCGCCAGTGCGCCCGCGCAGATACCCAGCGGAATCGCATAGGTAATGTCCACATCGGCACCGAAAGCGACAATGGCGCAGACAATGATGCCGGTCAGTTGCGCGATATTCTTCGGCATGGGCGACTCGCGTTAACTCTTCGCTAACCACGTTAAAACGCACTCGAGCCGCTTTGAAGTGCGCGTTATGAAACTAGTTAACGCGCAGGATCATCCCTTTCGACGCTTGGCCGGGTCCCGCCTCCCCCGCGCATGCGCAGCATGCTGGTGGGGGAGGTGGTCGTAGCTGGCCCTCGGGCCAGCGAAGACCGGAGGGGGCACTAATGATGATTTCCCATCACGACCGGAAACCCGCCAGCCTCCAATCCCGCCCGGATCTGATCGGCATGCTCCGGATCGCGGGCCTCGATCACCATCCCCAAGGTCGCCGACTTGGCGGAATGGCCGCTCATCATCCGGTTGTGGGACACTTCCAGGATATTGCCGCCCGCGCTTCCCACCAGCGCCGCGACTTGCGCCAGCGCGCCGGGCTGGTCGGCGATCGCCACGTCCAGGGTGAGAATGCGGCCCTCGCGCGCCAATTCGCGCAGGATCACATTCGACAGCATGCGCATGTCGATATTGCCGCCGGAGATGACGATGCCGACTTTGCGGCCCTTGAAAACATCCCGGTTCTTCAACACCGCGGCCAGACCCGCCGCCGCCGCGCCTTCGATCATGGTCTTTTCGATCTCCAGCATCATGGCCAGCGCCTGTTCCATCGCTTCCTCATCGACCAGGAAGATGTCGGTGACCAGAGCCTTGACAATGGCCTTGGTGAGCGCACCCGGATGCTTGACGGCGATGCCTTCGGCGATGGTCTGGGCGGGCGGTTCCTCGGTGAGGGGATCGCCATGCATCGCCTGGCGCATCACCGGATAGAGCGCGGCCTGAGCGCCATAGATCTTGATATCGGGTTTGACTGCCTTGGCCGCCACCGCGACACCGGAGATCAAACCGCCGCCGCCCACCGGCACCATCAGCGTGTCCAGCTCGGGCACGTCTTCCATCATTTCCAAACCAAGCGTGCCCTGGCCGGCGATCACCTTCACGTCGTCGTAAGGGTGAATGAAGGTGAGACCTTGCGCTTCGGCGATCACGCGGGCGGCGTCATTGGCCTCACGCAGGTCCTGGCCGTCCTGAATCACGCGGGC
>DATKPL010000228.1:0-8846 GCA_035524155.1 Rhizomicrobium sp. | reverse complement strand
ACGACTCCACCCGCAATATCATGGCCCAGGATGTTTACGAGCTGGGCTCGGTGTTCAAGGTCTTCACCTTCGCCCAGGCGATGCAGGATCACACCGTCAATCTGGACGAGGTCTTCCCCATCGGCCAGGGCTACAAGATCGGCAAATTCACCATCCATGAGGCCGAGCACATGCCGGCCACGCTCACAGTCCGCGATATTCTGGCGCAATCCTCGAACATCGGCACGGCGCAGATCGCGCTGCGTGACGGCGGCGCCAAGCAGCGGGCATTCCTTGAACGTCTGGGCCTGCTCACGCCCATCCGCACCGAATTGCCGGAACATGCCCGCCCGCTTTATCCCGCCAATTGGGGCACCATCGAAACCGCGACCATCGCTTTCGGCCAAGGCATCTCGGTAAGTCCCCTGCGCTTCCTCGCCTCGGCGGCAGCGGTGGTGAATGGCGGGCGCGAGATCACACCCACTTTCATCAAGACCGACGCCGACCGGCGCGGCGCCCAGCTGATCCCCGCCCAGACCAGCGAAGTCATGCGCGGCCTCTTGCGCTATGTGGTGACCAACGGCACCGGCAAGAACGCCAATGTCGAAGGCTATGACGTGGGCGGCAAGACCGGCTCGGCCCAGGTGCCGGGCCCCGGCGGGCGCTATATCCCGCATGCCCTGCGCACCTCCTTCTTCGCGGCGTTCCCCGTCGACAATCCCCGCTATGTCCTGTTTGTGCTGCTGGATCAGCCCCATGGCATCAAGGCCACCGGCGGCTTCGCGCTGGCCGGCCAGACCGCCGCGCCCCTGGCCGGCCGGGTGATTGCACGCATCGCGCCCCTTCTGGGCGTCCCCAATCAAGCGCCGCCGGCCATGCTGGCGGATGGTAATTCATAATAGCGCCCCATTCGGCGACGAATGTGGCGGCAAGAAAGAATAAGACGCCATGGTGGCGGCAAAGATTTTGAACGGCCTTGATCTCAAGGGCCTGACCAGCGACAGCCGCAAGGTTGAGCAAGGTTTTCTGTTTGCGGCGATTGCCGGGACAAAGACCGATGGCGCGCGCTTTCTGAAAGACGCGGTCGCCAAAGGCGCGCGCGCGGTGCTGGGCCGGCCGGAACTGTCCGATGAGGCCAAGGCGCTGGGCGTGGTTTTCATCGGTGACGAGAATCCACGACTCAGGCTGGCGCGCATGGCGGCGGAATTCTACGGCGCGCAACCCGAAACAGTCGCGGCCGTCACCGGCACCAAGGGCAAATCCTCCATCGTCGCGTTCCTGCGCCAGATCTGGACGCTGTTGGGACATAGGGCGGCCAGCCTGGGCACGGTGGGTGTGGTGGCGCCCAAGGGCGAAATCCCGCTCGACAATACGACACCCGACCCGGTGGATATCCATCGCCTGCTGGCCGAACTGAAGCATGACGGCGTGGATCATCTTGCCATCGAAGCGTCCAGTCATGGCCTGGACCAATATCGGCTGGACGGCGTGTTCGTGAAGGGCGCGGCTTTCACGAATCTCACCCGGGATCATCTGGATTATCACCGCACCTATGAGGATTACCTCAAAGCCAAGCTGCGCCTGTTTACGGAAGTGGTGGCTGAAGATGGTGTGGGCGTGATCAATCGCGATGCCGGGTATAGCGACGCTTTTGTGGATGCGGCGCGCAAACGCGGACTGACTTTGATCACTGTGGGCGAGAAGGGCGAGACGCTCAAGCTCTTATCGCGCGAGAGCAGGGGCGAAGCGCAGGCGCTGACCATCCAATATGCCGGCAAGACCTATCCCGTGCTGCTGCCGCTGGCCGGCGCCTTCCAGGCGTCGAATGGCTTGGTTGCAGCCGGTCTGGCGATCGGCCTGGGCGAGGATGCAGAGAACGTGTTTGCCGCCCTGGCGCAGCTCAAAGGCGCGCCGGGCCGGATGGAGAAAGTGGCCTTCGCGGTGAGCGGCGCGCCCATCTATGTGGATTATGCCCATTCGCCGGATGCGCTGGAGAAAGTGCTGAAGGCACTGCGCCCGCACACCGAGAACAAACTGCACGTGGTGTTCGGCTGTGGCGGCGACCGCGACAAGGGCAAGCGTCCCTTGATGGGTCAGATCGCTTCCGCCTTGGCCGACGATGTGATCATCACCGACGACAATCCCAGGAGTGAAGATCCTGCGGCCATTCGCAAGGACGTGATGGCCACCGTGCCCAACGGGCGCGAGATCGGCGACCGCGCGGAAGCCATCCGCGCCGGCATCGCCGCGTTGCAGGCCGGCGACGTGCTGGTGCTGGCCGGCAAGGGCCATGAGACCGGTCAATATGTGAAGGGCCAGGTGCTGCCTTTCTCCGACCGCGAAGAGGCGGTGAAGGTGGCTTTGTCCTTGGGCGGGCGAGCGGCATGACGCTCTGGACCGCCGCCGAAGCCGAAGCCGCGACCCTGGGCAGCGCAGCCAAGGATTTCGCCGTCACCGGCATCTCCATCGACACCCGCACCCTGAAGGCGGGTGACCTGTTTGTGGCGCTCAAGGGCGCGCGTGACGGTCATGAGTTTGTGAAGGCAGCGTTCGACGCTAAGGCCGGGGCCGCGATGGTCAGCCACGCGGTTTCGTGGTCAGGCGCGCTGCTGAGCGTGGCCGACACCCAGCGCGGTCTGGAGGACCTGGCCCGCGCGTCCCGCGCCCGCAGCAACGCCAGGATCATCGCCGTTACCGGCAGTGCCGGAAAGACCACCACCAAGGAGATGCTGCGGCTCTGCTGCAACGCGCTTGGCCGCACCCATGCTTCGGCCGCGTCGTACAACAATCATTGGGGCGTGCCGCTCAGCCTCGCTTCCATGCCGCGCGACACCGAATATGGCGTGTTCGAGGTCGGCATGAACCATGCCGGCGAGATCCGCAATCTGGTCTCGTTCGTGCGGCCGCAAGTGGCCATGATAACCACCATCGCCCCGGCGCATCTGGAATTCTTCGGCTCCTGCGAAGCCATTGCCGATGCCAAGTCGGAAATCTTTGAAAGCCTGACGCCGGGCGGCGCGGCGTTGATCCCGGCGGATTCGCCTTATGCCGGCCGTCTTATCCACCGAGCGGAACAGGCGCAGGCGAGCCGCATCTTGCGCTTCGGTCGTCAAGGCGACGCCCGGTTGCTTTCATTCGAGGCGTTGGGCGATGGCATGCGCATCAAAGCCGATATTTTTGGGAAAGCGGTTGACTGCATGATCGGCGCGCAAGGCGCCCATATCGCCATGAATGTGGTGGCGGCGCTGGCGGCGGTGGCGCTGGCCGAAGGCGATGTGCTGAATGCGGCCGCCGCGCTCAGGGATTTCACCGCGCTCAAGGGGCGCGGCGCGCGCTTCCAGGCAGCGGGCATCGAAGTGATCGACGAAAGCTACAACGCCAACCCAGCCTCCATGGCGGCGGCGCTGGCGCTTCTAGGCAATGCCAAGGGCCGCAAGCTGGCGGTTTTGGGCGACATGCTGGAGATGGGCGAGGACGGTCCCAAGCTGCATGCCGCCCTGGCCGAGCCTATCGAGGCCGCGCGTGCCGATATGGTTTTTGCCGCGGGGCGGCAGATGAAGGCTTTATGGGATGTGCTGCCGCCGACGCGGCGGGGCGCGTATGCCGAGAATTCCGCAGGGCTGGTGGAGCAACTCACTGCGTCCTTGAAGCCCGGCGACACGGTTCTGGTGAAGGGCTCGCTCGGCAGCCGCATGGCGGTGATTGTCGAGGCCCTGAAAGGGAAGGCGGGCTGATGCTGTATTATCTGTCTCTTCTCACGCACACCGACCAGTTGGCCTTCTTCCGGCTGTTCGGCTACCTGACCTTCCGCTCGGGCGCGGCGGTGATGACCTCGCTGTTGATCGCGTTTCTCATCAATCCCGCCCTGATCGCCTGGCTGAAAAAACGCCAAGGCAAAGGCCAGCCCATCCGCACCGACGGACCACAGCGCCACATCGTGGCCAAGGCGGGCACGCCCACCATGGGCGGATTGCTGATCCTCATCCCTTGGGTGGCCTCGACCTTATTATGGGCCAGCCTATCCAACCGCTATGTCTGGGTGGTGCTGATGGTGACGGTGGCGTTCGGGATGCTGGGCTTCCTGGATGACTATTACAAAGTCACCAAGCGCACCGCCGACGGCCTGTCCGGCCGTTCCCGCCTATTGATCGAGTTCGGCGTTGCGTTCGTCGCCACCTGGGCGATCATGACCATCGAGGCGCCGGCGCTGTCGGGCACCCTGGCGGTTCCTTTCATCAAGACCGCGCTTCTGCCTTTGGGTCTGTTCTTTATCCTGGTCGGCGGCTTTGTGATCACCGGCGCCGCCAATGCAGTGAATTTCACCGACGGCTTGGATGGCTTGGCCATCGTTCCCGTGATGATCGCCGCCGCCACTTTCACCCTGATCGTGTATCTGGTCGGCAACGAGAAATTCTCGGCCTATCTCGCTGTTCCCTATGTCGATGGCTCGGGCGAGCTCGCGATATTCCTGGCGGCTCTGGTGGGCGCGGGCCTGGGTTTCCTTTGGTACAACGCGCCGCCCGCCGCCATTTTCATGGGCGACACGGGTTCGTTGTCCTTGGGCGGCGCGCTGGGCGCGGTCGCGGTAGTAGCCAAGCATGAAATCGTGCTTGCCATTGTGGGCGGGCTGTTCGTGCTGGAAACCGTGTCGGTGATCGTGCAGGTGATCTCGTTCAAGCTCACGGGCAAGCGCGTATTCCGCATGGCGCCCATCCATCATCATTATGAGCAGCTGGGCTGGACCGAGCCCACCATCGTGATCCGCTTCTGGATCGTGGCGGTGGTCTTGGCGCTGGCCGGGCTTGCCACTCTGAAACTCCGGTAGGGGCATGATCGCGGCCAGAAGCTTTCCGGGGAAGATCGTTGCCGTGTTCGGGCTGGCCCGCACCGGTCTCGCCTCCGTGCGCGCCTTGAAGGAAGGCGGCGCCGAGGTGATCGCCTGGGACGACAATGCCGGCGCCCGCGATGCCGGTCACGAAGCGGGAGCGCAGATCACGCCCTGGCGCGAATGGGCGTGGGAGAATATCGCGGCGTTGATCCTCAGCCCCGGCGTGCCGCTGACTCATCCACGCCCGCACGAGGTCGTCACCCACGCAGTCAACGCAAAAGTGCCGGTGATCGGCGATGTGGAACTGTTCGCGCGCGAGATCCGCCCCGATGCGGACAAGCCCGGCAAGGCGCCCGTGATTGCCATCACCGGCACCAATGGCAAATCGACCACCACCGCGCTGATCGGACATATCCTGGCCAGCGCCGGTTTCGATGCCCAGGTGGGCGGCAATATCGGCAAATCGGTGCTGGAACTGGCGCCGCCCTCGGCCGGCAAGGGCCCGCGGACCATCTATGTGCTGGAGATGTCCAGCTTCCAGATCGATCTCACGCCCGGGCTTCATCCCGATGTGGCGCTGCTTTCCAACATCACGCCCGACCATCTCGACCGCCATGGCAGCATGGAGAATTACGCCGCCATCAAGGAGCGGCTGCTGCGGCAGGTGCCCAAGAACGGCCAGATCGTGGTGGGCGTGGATGACGATACCAGCGCTGCGATCTTCACCACGCTCTCGTCCACCGGCGACGCGGCCGCGACGCCCGTGTCGGTGGGCAAGGTGCTCGGTCGTGGGGTCTTCGTCGTGGATGGGGCGCTCTATGACGCCCAAGGCCAGCGCGCCACCAAGGTGATGGCGGTGGAGGAAGCCTCCCGCCTGCCGGGCGCGCATAATTGGCAGAACATGGCGCTGGCTTATGCCGCCACCCGGATTTTCGTGAAGGATCCGCGCGTCATCACCGCCGCGATCGCGTCTTTTCCAGGCCTCGCCCATCGCATGGAGGAAGTGGGACGCGCTGGCAAGGTGCGCTTCGTCAACGACTCCAAGGCCACCAACGCCGAGGCGGCGGCGCGCGCGCTCGCCTGTTATCCCGACATTTTCTGGATCGCCGGCGGCAAGCCCAAGGAGGGCGGCATCGCCACCCTGATGCCGTTCTTCCCCCGCATCCGCAAAGCCTATCTGATCGGCGATGCGGCGCATGATTTTTCCCGCACCTTGGACGGCAAGGTGGTCTATGACCTGTCGAACACGCTGGACAAGGCGGTGGAGCGCGCCGCGGCCGATGCCGCCGCTTCGCAAGCGCCTGCGCCCGTGGTGTTGCTGTCGCCGGCCTGCGCCTCCTATGACCAGTTCAAGGATTTCGAGCAGCGCGGCGAAGCCTTCCGCGCCGCCGTGGCGCGGCTGCCGCAAGACGCCCCCCTTCAAAATTCGAGGGCGGCATCATGAGTATTTCGCGCGCCGACAAGGGCGGCTTCGCCAATTGGTGGTTCACGGTGGACAAGGTGGCACTCACCGCCATGGGCCTTCTCTTGGGCGTTGGATTGATGCTGGCCTTCGCCGCGAGTCCCGCCATCACCGGCGGTCCCTTGACGGCGGGCGACTTCCATTACGCCATGCGCCAGCTGGCATTCGCCGCGGTGGCGCTTTCCATCATGGCGGGCGCGTCGCTGCTCAGCCTGCGTCAGGTCAAGATCGTCGCGGCGTTGATCTTTGCCGGCGCCCTGATCGGTTCGTTCCTGGTTCTGTTCCTGGGCAGCGACGTATTGGGCGCGCGGCGCGAATTGAATTTCGGCTTTATGAGCCTGCAGCCGTCGGAATTCCTCAAGCCCGGCTTCGCCATTCTTGCCGCCGCGGTCTTGGCCGACCGCGCGCCCATGGCGCTTCCCAAGCCCGCCATTACATTCCTTCTCATCCTGCCCGCCATCGCCATTCTTCTGCTGCAGCCGGATGTGGGGCAGAGCGGGCTGCTTCTGTCGCTCTGGGGGGCGATGCTCTTCTTCGCCGGCTTGCCACTCTATTGGGTGGGACTGATGGCAGGCAGCAGCGCCGTGCTGGGTTTCGCGGCCTATGCGATCTTTCCCCATGTGCATCACCGCGTGGCGCAATATCTCAGCTCCACCGATATCGGCTATCAGGCCGAGCTGGCGCTCAAGGCCTTCGCGCATGGCGGTTTGGCCGGCGTGGGTCCGGGCGCGGGCACCGTGAAGTACCGCATCCCCGATGCCCATTCCGACTATATTTTCGCGGTGGCGGGCGAAGAGTTCGGCCTGGTGCTGTGTGCCATCATCGCCGCGCTGTTCTGCCTTCTGACCGTGCGGATCCTGCTGCGCTCCGCCAATGCGCGCGATCCTTTCTGCCAATTGGCGGGCGCGGGACTGGCGGCGGTGACGGCGGTGCAGGCCTTCATCAATATGGGCGTGGCGGTCTCGTTGTTGCCGGCCAAGGGAATGACCTTGCCGTTCATTTCCTATGGCGGCTCGTCGCTGTTCTCCATCGCGCTCACCATGGGCTTTGTGCTGGCGGTGACGCGGCAACGGCCCAAGCTGGCCACCCGTGCGGAATCGCTGCTGGGCGCGCTGGGAGTGCATGCATGAAAGGCCCCATCGTCCTTTCGGCAGGTGGCACAGGCGGGCATCTGTTCCCGGCCCAGGCGCTGGCCGGCGAATTGACCCGGCGCGGTCACGGCATTGTGGTGATGACGGACGCGCGTTTCGCCAATTACGCCACGTCGTTTCCGGGCTCGCGGATCGAGCCGGTGCCGTCGGCGCCGCTCAACTCGCTGCTCGCGCCCTTCAAGATTGTGGCCGGCGTTTTGCTGGCGACGGCGAAATTGTTGCGCCTGAAGCCTGCCGCGGTGATCGGATTTGGCGGCTATCCCTCCGTGCCGGTAATGCTGGCGGCGATCATTGCCCGGCTTCCCACCGCCATTATCGAGCAGAATGCCGTGGTCGGCCGGGCCAATCGCCTGGTCATGAACCATGTGCGCCGCGTCGCGGCAGCCTTCCCCATCGCCCGCTTCGCGCCCAGGGACAGATCCAAGATCGTGCTCACCGGCAATCCGCTCCGGCCGGAAGTGATCGCGCTGTGGGGTGCGGCTTATGAAGCGCCTTCAGCGGATGGAGTCTTGCATCTCCTGGTGTTCGGCGGCAGCCAGGGCGCGCGCGCGCTTAGCGAGGTCGTGCCTGCCGCGATCACAAGGCTGCCCGATGCGTTGAAATCCCGACTTTCCATCGTCCAGCAATGCCGTCCCGAAGACATGGATAAGGTCCGCGACGCTTATGCCCAGGCGAATGTCCGCGCGGAACTCAAGCCCTTCTTCCATGACATGCCCCAGCGGATGGCCGAAGCGCAGCTGGTGATCGGCCGTTCCGGCGCCGGCACTGTCTCGGAATTGATGGCGATCGGCCGTCCCGCGATCCTGGTGCCGCTGCCGCACGCGCTCGACGACAATCAGACGCCCAATGCCGAAATTCTTTCCCATGCCGGCGCGGGTTGGACCGTTGCGCAGCGCGATCTCAGGGCGGACGGCCTGGCCGGCATGCTGACGGAGATTTTCGCGGCCCCTTCCGACCTCGCCATGCGTGCTGCCAAAGCCCATTCCCTGGCCACGCCGGGCGCGACGCAAAAACTGGCCGATATGGTCGAGCAACTGAGCCAAAGGAGCGCCGCATGATGGCCACGCCCATCGCCACCCGCGTGCCGCTCGATATCGGCGCCATCCATTTCATCGGCATCGGCGGCATCGGCATGTCCGGCATCGCCGAAATCATGCACAATCTGGGCTACAAGGTTCAGGGCTCGGACGCCGCCGACAGCGCCAATGTGAAGCGCCTGCGCGCCATGGGCATTCCCATCGCCGTGGGCCATGCGGCGGAGAATCTGAAAGACGCCCACGCCGTGGTCTATTCCTCGGCGGTCAAGCCAGGGAATGTCGAATTCGACGCCGCGCGCGCCTTGTCGCTGCCGCTGGTCCGCCGCGCCGAGATGCTGGCCGAGATCATGCGGCTGCGCTCTTGCGTCGCCATCGCCGGCACCAACGGC
>DATKPL010000227.1:0-10174 GCA_035524155.1 Rhizomicrobium sp. | reverse complement strand
CGGGCGTGCGGTTCAACAATCTCGCCAGCAACAATCTCAGCGAAATCTCGATTCGCGGATCGGGCACGGAACGCGCGACGGGCGCGGATTCCGGCGTCGGGCTGTTCGTGAACGGCGCCTATGCCGGCTCAAGCACGCTCGGCGGCCGCAATTTCCATACGCTCGACGAATTCGACATGGAGCGTGTCGAAGTACTCGAAGGCCCGCAAGGCGCGCTTTATGGCAGAAATGCCGAATATGGCGTGGTGAACATCGTTCTGGCGCAACCCGAATTCAACGATACCGGCCTTGTCTCGAACACCTTCATAGGCGGTCTGGATCAGGATCAGGCCGAGGCCGTCGTCAACCAGCAGATCACCGACGATATTGCCGTCCGCGTGGGCGGCGAGGCGATCGGGCAAACCAAAGGCTTCTATTTCAACCCGGACCACGGCACATATTACGACCAGACCAATGGCTGGATGATGCGCGGCCAGGTTCGTTACAAGAGTGGCCCGCTGGATGTCGACTTCCTGCTTGATGGGGAAGATCTGCAGCTGCCGAGCTTCGTGAACGACTATGACGCGCCGCCCGGCGGCTATGCCACGCTTCCGCTCGGCTATACCCAGCCCAACCGCTTCATCCTGCCGGAGAACGGCCAGGACGGCGTCCATCAAACGGTTCAGAGGGCCATGCTTCTGGCCAATTATGACTTCGGCTGGGGCACCCTGGTTTCGACCAGCATGGCAACGAGCTGGAGCTCCATCCAGCATTTCTCGGCGGCGTGGGATCTTTCGACGGAAGCGCAGCTTCAGGCGCAAAAGGAGATCGGCGCCTATCCGTTGGCCCAGACCGTGACGAGCGTTTCAGACCGCACCTTCTATCAGGACCTTCATTTGAACGGGAATGCGCTGGACAATCATCTGCTCTGGCTGGTCGGCGGCGAGTTGCTCGCCCAGAGCGATCTCAGCGATATCCAGACGGGAACCAGTCCCTGCACGCTCACGGCCACCTCGGGCATCTGCGGCGGCACGCCGACCACGCCGATTTGCTATGAACTGCTCTCCACGTCGGCGGCTTGCCCTCATACATTCCCGCTGACGTTCGGCACCAACAGCGTCGTCCCGCAGAATTACCTGTCGGAAGCGGCGTACGGCTCCTTGACCTACAGCATCACGGATGCGGTCAAACTCGCCGGCGACATCCGTTACACCAACGATCATAAAAGCGCCGTGCAGACATTATATGCGCTCGATACGACTACCCTGACCCAGCCGGTATCGAGCCATACATTCACCGCGGGCGTTCCCAGCTATACCGTCACGGCCAGCTACATGCTGCCGGGCTCGTGGCAGGACCTGTTATACGCCAAATACGGAACCGGTTATCGCGCGGGCGGCGTCAACAATGGCTATGCCGTGCCCGGAGCGCCGGGTGCGCCCTTCCAGGCGGTTTATGGCGACGAGACGACCGCGAGCTACGAAGCGGGCATAAAAGGCAATTTGACGTCCTATGTCTTCTTCACGCTCGATGCCTATTGGTCGCGCACGGGCAATGCCATCGCGAGCGTCAACGATGGCTGCACCGTGCTCAATGTCTGCGGCAGGGCCCAGCAGATATTCAACATCAATGGCGGTACCGTCCATGGCAGGGGCGTCGAAGCCTCTGTCACGACGAAGTTCGACCTCTGGGGCGGCTCGCTGGCGCTCAGCGCTAATGGCGCCGACCAGAACGCGACCTATGTGAACGTGCCGATCACTTATACCGGCGCGCCTCTTGTCAACTCTCTGGTGGCGCAAATTCCGCATTGGACCGCTTCGTCGAATCTCGATTACTCGCATGCCCTGACGGGCGATATGGATGCCTTCTTCCATGCGTCCTATCAGGGTCAATGGGGCGGGGGACAAGACACCGTGACAAGTCTTGCGCCGCTCATCCCGCTCGACACGCTTAACAACGTCGATATGCGCCTGGGCGTCGACTATAAGCGGTTCCAATTCGCGGTGTTTGCGCAAAACCTGACCAACGAGACGGTCCAGTTGCTGAAATTCTGGACCAACGGGGTTCCGCTGGCGCGGCGCTTCAATGAACCCAGAACCATTGGCGCCAGCCTTTCCTACAAATGGTAGGGCGTTCCGCGCTGGACCGGTAAGCGACGTCCAACCCAGCTACAGGCTTCCCCCTAGAGCCGCTCCCAGAACCTCTGGAGCGGCTCCCTTTTTAAGGGGTTTCTTCCGGCATCACGGTTTGGTCAGGCCAGCGCCAATCAATTCGGCTTTGGCCGCGTCGAGATCCGCCTTGAACGCGGGCGTGCTCATGAGTTCCAGCGCGACCGCGGTGCCCAGAGCCTGGCTTGCGGCAATGTCCGAAGGAAAATGGACGCCGCATATGACACGGTTCGCGCCATATTCCTTCGCGCGCGCCAGAATTGTCTCCGCCTTTTCGGGTATCAAGTGCGCCAGAATGATGCTCAAGGAATACCCCATGGTGGCATGGCCGGACGGGTAGCTTTCCAGGCCCCTGCCATAGACCGAGGGAACGCAGGTCTTGATGGAATGATCGATATCGAACGGCCGCTCCCGCGCAAAATAACGCTTGAAGGCGTTGACCTCGAAATTTTCATCATTCCGCGCGGCTTTGAACAGTTTGTCCGTGACGGGCAGCCTGGAGGCTTCGAAGCCGGGCAGGATGTTGGCCAGGAACCACACGGTTTCGTTTTTGTCGTCGGCGGCGGCAAGGGCGATGCGCTCGGGCGAAGCGCCCGCCTGCGCAGCCTTCACCGCGGCCAGATCGTCACGTCCTTCCGCGGAGTCCGGCTTTGCCGGAGCGGGCAGCAGCAAACCGGGAAGGGGCAAGAAATCGGCAGAAAGGTAGATCAGCCTTGCCGGCGGTCTCGGCGGCCTTGCCGCGACCGGGGTCTGAGTCTGGCTTGTCGGCTGCACGAGGGTTTGAGGCATCGCGGGCATCAAGCCCGCGAGCAAGAATGCGATGATCAGAATCGATCTGTTTTTCATGAAATCTCCTCCGGCTAGGGAACCACAAGCAGGATTGCGAGCGGAAGGAAGATCCCGGCCAAGAACAGCGCGAGTACGGCCTTCTTGTCGCCGCGAAGGCGAACCGACATGTAGAGGCCCATAAGCGCCGTGATGACAAAGCTGGTAGATGCCAAGACGGCGTACCATTTCAGCAGCACCTGACCTGACGTCAGCGTCTTTGGCGTCCGCCCGCGCTTGCCGTCGGCGATGGCGTCATGCTTGTGCGGCTTCGCCCCAGCAGCGTCGTCCGGGTCGCGCGATGCCTCGATCGTCTGGTTCTTGTGCAACGTGCCGATGGCCAGAAGAAAGGCCGGAGGCTGATAGCCGACATCCGGCCGGGCCTTGTGGAAGTCGAACAGCTGCAGCATTCCGGTAAGGGCGAAAAAGAGCATCGTCGGTGCCGACAGCGCGGCACAATAGGTGTGCCACATCCGCAACGATTGCGGACGCAGCCACGGTCGGCGTTCTCTTGTGCGGCTGGGCATGGGCTGGCGAATATTCACTGCGTTCTCCGAGGAGAGTGAGCGGTGGCCACGCCAGACACGGGTGGGCTGCCGCTATTTGCTATAACCTGGCTTTCAGCGTGATCTCAAAGGTGCGCGGGACTTGGTACTCGAGCGCATTGTTGCCCCCACCCTGGGCCACGGTTTGGGCAAACCGGGTGGTGCCCGCGATATAGGCCGAGCCTTTGGCCGACGTGATGCCGTCGCCATTAAACAAATTCAGGATCTGGCCTTCGATGCTGTAACTGCCCACGCGGTAGGTCGCGGACAGGTCGGCTTCCTGGGTGGCCCCGATCAGGCCGGCGACCGGCGTCAAGGTCGCGTTCGGCGCGCAAATGCCGTTCGGCGCGGACGAACATTTGGCGTTGTTGATGTATTGCGGGCCGTCCCATTTATCGATGAACGACACGATAAAGTCGTCGTCGGAGGCGATCACATTGTCCTGTTGAACACGCAACCCCAAACCTGCCGTCCAGGGCGCCGCGCCCGTCAGCTGATGCCCGTTATAAAGCGGATTGCTGCGATCGTTGGTGCCGATGGCCTGGTTCAAGGACCCGTTGGCGAAGGCGGCTATGCCATAGGGCAAGGCATAAGTCCCTTCGCCTTCGAGGCCGCGGTAGATGGCGCCGCCGCTGTTGGTTTCGTAGCTCTGCCCTGTCGTCGCGTCGACGAACGACTGAATCTTGTTCTTGAAATCTATGTAGTAGAAATCGCCGTCCGCGCTGAACTGGCCGGCGCTGTAAACGGTGCCGACCTGATAATTGGTGGATTGCTGCGGCACGACCCTGGTCGAAACATTGGCGACATACAAGCTGCCGATGTTCGGCACCAGGAAGCCTTGGGCATATTGCGCATAGACCGCCCAGCCGGAATCGATCCGGTAATTGGCGGTCAGGAACGGCAGCGTTTTCGTGAAGTCCTTGTCGGTGAACAGCGGCTGATTGCCGACCGACAGGGATTCCTCGGGCGCGTTCATGTGAAGATCGAAATTGACGTATTTGATGCCGGGCGTGACGGTCAATTCGTCGGTCGGCTTCCACACGAACTGCGCGAATGGCTGGTATTGATGCCAGCCGGAAAATTCATTGTATTGAATGTTGAGCGGGGTATCGGTGTAAACGCCCGTTGGCCCGAACGCCGTTGCCGCCTTCTCCCGATAGTCGGGATTTCCGGTGAGAAGGTTGATGTCGAAGATATAGCGATGGGAATGAGACACCTCATACAGCGTTCCGACGGTCAATTCGCCGAAGTCGAATTGCTTGGTGAACTTTGCGATATCGCCATAGGTGTAATATTCATTGAGTTTCAGGTAGCCGGGAATGCCGTAGCTTTGCAGCGAGGCGCTGTAGGTTTTGCCCGGCGCGGGATAAGCGGCGCCCGGGGTTGAGGTGACGAGATTGGCCGAGGCCGCGGCCAGATTGTTTTGCGACGACTCGGTGTGGTTGGTGTAGTCATAGCCGTAGATCGTGTTGTTGAAGCCGAAGCCGCCGCCAAGGTCGCCCTCGGCCCGGACATATTCGAAGTCGGTATTCTTCTTGACCCAGTTGTAGCCGTAATAGTCCTGCAAGGTGGGATCGCTGCCGAGCGAGAAATTCCTGCCATACAAGGTGGTCTGGGCGACGCTGGCATCGCCGATATCGGACTTGTTGTAGAAGCCCGAGCTGTGGGTATAGAGCGCCGTGAGCATGATATTGTTGCTCAGCGGAATGCTGCCCTTGACCATCTGCGTCTGGGCATGGGTGAAGTTGTTGGTCAGATAGCCGCTGGAATCGTTCGCCTGGACATTGATCAGCAGTTTGGCGCCATGGAATTCGTCAAGGCTGCCGGTCTGGTACGTGCCGACGGTCTGCCAGGTGCCCCACGCCCCCACGGTTCCAATCAAGTCGACACTGGACTGGTCATCCAACGCCAGGGAAAACAAATTGACCTGGCCGCCAAAATTGGCCTGGCCCAGATCCGTCGCGCCGCCGGGCCCGCGGTCCACGATAATTCCGCCGATCGTCGAAGCCGGAAAGAAGGCCGTGCCGTGGTGGCTCGGTCCGTTGGTGTCGCCCCAGGCGATCCCGTCGTAGGTGACATTGTACTGACCGTCGCTGAATCCGCGCATGGTGAGCTTGCCGCCGTCGGAATTGCCGGGGCCGTTCGGATTCGGTTTGGCGACCATGGACGGCGCGAAATCCGCGATGGTGGTGAAATCGCCCACCCGTGGCGCCGTTTCTTCGATGAATTTCCGGGTGATGATCGATTCTGGCTCGGTTTCGACCAGTGCGCCGCGAACGGTGGAGACCGAGTCAACCGCCGTGGCTTGTGCGGTAACCACGACCTGTTCGACTTCCGACTCCTGACTGCTGGGGGCGTCATCCGCCGCCGCTTGTTGACTGAAGGCCAGCATCGAAACAATGGCGATGACCGAACAACCTGCCATTGCCAGTGACCTGGAGATACCGTCGCTCATTTTTGCTTGCCCCTGAAATCATGCACCGCCCGATGGAATGCCTGCGATCCGCGAACGAGGCACATCGGCGGGAAGGGAAATGCTTGTCGGTGGGCGGTTCGAGCAAGCTAACGTTTTTGCTCTTTCACATGATGAATTTGTGACGGACGAGATAAGCGATTGAAGCGGTTATCGTAGTCATGATTTGATTTGCCTGCTGCTCCGAGATTGAATCATTTCAATTGCGGCTTAGTTGCGCACGCGAATTTTGTAAGTTAGCCGGAGTGGTTTCCGATGACGAATGAGAGGCAATGATGCGTTCAAATGCCGGCGAGTCGCATGCCCCGTTGCGCCAGGTTCTCGTTGTCGAAGATGACTCGCATACCCTGAACTATATTTCGGAAGGGTTGGAGCAGGCCGGTTGGCGCGTCCAGGGCACTCATGACGGCGGCAGCGGCCTTCAACTCGCCACCGAGACGAATTTCGACGTCGTCGTCGTCGACCGGTTGCTGCCGGGCCTGGACGGCTTGTCGATGGTGCGTCGCATGCGTGAACGCCGGGTGGAGACGCCGGCCATCATGCTGACGGCGTTGGGCGCCGTTTCGGATCGAATCGCCGGCCTGGTCCATAGCGACGATTATCTGGTGAAGCCGTTCTCGATCGAAGAGCTCAACGCGCGGATCAGTGCCCTGGCGCGGCGTCCCGTGCTGGGAACGCCGGAACGGACGATATTGGAGATCGAGGACGTCACGCTCGACAGGATACGCCGGACCGTACGGCAGCGTGGCCAAGCGGTCGATCTTTTGCCGATGGAATATCGGCTGCTGGAATTTCTGATGCTGCGCTGGGGCCAGGCATTTACCCGCACCATGCTGCTTGAGCAGGTCTGGGGGTTCAATTTCGACCCGCGCACCAACATTGTCGAAACGCATATTTGCCGCCTGCGCAGCAAGATCACCACGCAGGGCAGCAGCCCGCTGATCGCAACGGTGCGCGGCGCAGGCTATGTCATTCGCGGACCCGTGCGGGGGCATTTTTGAGCTCGACCCAGCCATGGGGGGCTGAATTGCCGGGGTCGGATGTCGCCCTGGCCGGCGCGCGCCTGAAGGGAAAACGCGCCCCGGTCGTGGAACGCTTCTCATTCGGGAAAATCCTTTTTCGGTTTGGCCGGTTGTTCGCCCGCACGGGAATCCGGCTTGCGCTCATCCAATCGCTTGTGGTGCTCGCATCGTTCGCTGTCGCCGGCTATGTCAGCCAGCTTGCCATTGAAAAGATAAACAGCGACCAGATGCGGAGAGAGATTCAAGGCGAGATGGCCTCGATGGAAGTCGAGTATCGGTCGTTCGGACCGGTCCATCTGCCCAAGACCGTCGTGCGGCGAACGAATCTTTGGCGCGGCTTCGACTACCGTCTGGTGAGTGCCGACCGGCGGTCGGTGGTGGGCAAACTGCCCGCCGCCGAAGGGCCCGGCTGGTCCATGGTGCGACAGGACGGCCCTGGTGATGTGCATTTCCTGGCGCTTACGACCAGGCTGCCGGACGGCTCCTATCTTTCCATCGGACAGAATCTGGCTACAGCCCGGAAGGAGGCGTCGGGCGTGGCTTGGGTACTCAGCGCCTCGGGCCTGCTGGGCGTGATTCTTTGCCTGGGCACGTCTTATCTGTTCAGCCGCGGCGCCTGGCGGCGGATCGAGGAGTTGGTTCGTTCCGCCAAAGCGGTTGCCGGCGGCCAGTTGGACGCTCGGGTGGCCACGCCGGCCAGCAATGTCCGCGACGATCTCGATGAGCTTGGCGGCTCGTTCAATCACATGCTGGATCGGCTGGAGGATTTGATCGGCCAGGTCCGGCAAGTCTCAAGCGACATCGCGCATGACCTTCGCACGCCGCTCTCCCGCGTTCGCCAGCGCCTCGACAAATTGCGCCACTGCCCGGACGACAAGCGCGCCGAAATGATCGCGCTGATCGAGGCCGATCTCGACAATGTCTTGATCATGTTCGCCGCCATTCTGCGCCTGGCGGAAATCGAGAGCGAGGGCCCCGACAATGGCGGCGGCTCCTTTGATCTTGGCGAACTCGTCCGGCGGATGGCCGACACCTACAGGCCGGACATCGAGGCCGAGGGCCGGGCATTGACGATCGAGGCTGAACCCGCTGTCATCGATGGCGATGCCGGGCTCGTCGCTCAGGCGATCGCCAACCTGTTCGACAATGTATTGCGGCATACGCCGCCCGGCACTGCGGTCGCCATACGCGCGGCCTGCCGGAACGGCGATTCGATTTTATCGGTAAGCGATCGCGGGCCAGGCGTGCCGGTGGAATATCGCGAGCAGGTGCTGCGCCGCCATTGGCGCCTGGCGTCACATCGGCCCGGATCGGGGTCGGGCCTGGGGCTGGCGATTGTCGCCGCCATCGCCCGCAAACATCGCGCTCATTTGACGTTGGCGGATGCATGCCCAGGCCTGGCAGTGACGCTCACCTTTCCGGCGGTGGCCGGGAGGAGGCCGGATTCGGCTGCCGGATGGCGGACGGAGAGGGATTGGCCGGAACATGCGTAGTACACGCGCAGCGTTGAGGCGGACTCTTTTGACTCAGAGCGGGCATCGCAGTGCTAAGGGCTCAACGGGTCCAAAACCGCCGGCGCATGAAAGCCTCCAGTCAGATTTCGGGCCATCGCGGCGAAAACACTTTGCCAATCGCCGGCCGCCGGCTGGCGAAAAAGCCGCATCGTGGGATACCAGGGACTGTCATCGCGGCCGGTGAGCCAGCGCCAATCGCCGGCATGCTTCAGCGCGACCCAAGCCGGTCGTGCCAGCGCGCCCGCCAGATGCGCCATGGCGGTATCGCAGGTGATGACCAGATCAAGCGCGGAGAGCACGGCCGCCGTCTCGGCGAAATCGCCGGCGTTGTAGGCTGGGCCCAGTGTCTCCACGCACATGCCGGGCGGCAAGGAATGAAGCTGCTCGCGGCCAACGCCTTTCTGCAGGCTGACAAGGCGGATGTTCGGAAGCTTTGCGATGTCCGCGAGAGCGGCCAAAGGAAAAGAACGTCCGCCGCTGTAAGCAGAGCCTTGCCATGAGACACCGATCTTGAAGCCGTGGCCGCCCAGCTTTTCGCGCCAGGCGTCGCTCAGGCTTTCTTCGGCCCTTATATAGGGGACGTTGGCAGGCACGCTTTCCACCTCGGTGCCGAAAGCCAAAGCGAGGCTCATCATCTCGGCCTGGAAATCATGCGGAGGCTCCGGCTCGTCCAGCCCGATCACCGCATCGGCGCCATCGAACCCGTTTTGGAGCAGGCGTTTCAGTCCAGGCTGCACCGCCAGGATCACGCGCGCGCCCTGCGCCTGTGCCAGGGCGCCATAGCGGACAAATTGCAGCGTGTCGCCGAACCCCTGTTCGGCGCGCAGCAAAAGCGTTTTGCCGGAAAGATCGTCCTTGCCCCGCCATTCGGAGCGGGCGCGTTGGGGAAACCGCCACGCCGATTCCGGTTGCCTCTTGCGCCACTCGAATTCGGCGAAGCCTTCCTTCCATTTTCCCAGCAGCAACAGGCATTGCGCGCGGTTCCAGCGGCCCTGGGCGAAATCGGGCAGGCGCGCGGCGATGGCATTGTGCGCCGCCATGGCTTCTTCGAGCTTGAGCAACCCCACCAGGGCGTTGGCGCGGCTGGTCTGAATCTGAGGAACGTCGGGGGCAATGACCAGGGCGCGGTCATAGCTGTCCAGGGCTTCGGCGAACCGGTCCATATTCCACAAGACGATGCCGCGATTGTGGAGCGCCTTCAGATGGCGCGAATCCAGGGCGAGCGCGCGGTCGACGCTTTCCAGCGCCTCATCGAAACGGAATAGGGAGCACAGGGCGTTTCCACGCTCGCTCCATGCCTCCACGTTTCGCGGTTCAAGCGTCAGGATGCGATCGTAATCGGCCAATGCCGCTTCGAAACGGCCCAGCATCTGCGCAATCGCCGCGCGATTGCCCAGCGCCGGCAGCATGTTCGGCTGCAAGGCCAGCGCGTGGGTGAGGCTGTCCAGCGCTTCGGTCAGGCTGCCCATCTGGCTGAGAAGATCCGCGTTCAGAAAATGGGCTTCGGCGTTGTCGGGCGCCATCGTCAGCGCCCGATTGCAAGACGCTGCGGCTTCTTCGAAGCGGCGCAACCGGCCCAGCGCCAAGGCCCTGTCCAGCAGCGTTTCCGCGGTTGGCGACCCGAGCGCCAGCGCGCGGTCGAACCGCG
>DATKPL010000226.1:0-16003 GCA_035524155.1 Rhizomicrobium sp. | reverse complement strand
GGCTGTCTATTTCGTCCTGGTGCCCGATCCGGGACGGCGCGCGGTGCACCGGTTCCTGGAAAACCTCTCTCTGCCTACCACCTTCGTGAACGATATCCTGGAGGGAGAATTGAAACGCGGCAGCCAGACCGCGGCGCGTTTCCTGATCAACACCACCATCGGTTTCGGCGGCGTTCTCGATCCCGCCAGCCGCATGAAGATCCCCGATCATGGCGAGGATTTCGGCGTCACCCTGGGCTCTTGGGGCGTCGATGAAGGGCCCTATCTGGTGCTGCCGTTCCTGGGTCCTTCCAACCCCCGCGACGCCTTCGGTCTGGCGGCGGATATCGGGCTGGATCCCACCAACTATATCCCCTTCAAGCAGCACATCTGGTGGGACGCCGGACGCTATTATTTTACCGTGCTCGATTTGCGCGGTCAGACGTTTCAGACCGTGCAGACCATCCAGAGAAGCTCCATTGATTATTATTCCGCCTTGCGCAGTTTCTACCGCCAGCTTCGCGCCAATGCGGTCAATACCGTCCGGCCCAGGAAAACACGGGATTTGCCGGATTTCTGACGCTGGTTTCATGCTAGAAATGCGTAAAGTGCCTTGAACTTGCCACACGCAACCCCGAACCTAGAATTCCTCAAGAACGGATTCCCCATGCGCTTTCGCCCGATCCCGCGCCGCTCGTTCCTTGCCATGGCTGTCGCCGCAGCGACCAGCCTGGCAGTGAGCGCTCCGGCCTACGCCAATCCCGCTGAGGATTATGTTCAGGGGAACATCAACAAGGGGCTTGCGATCCTCAACAACCATCAGCTTTCCGCCGATCAGCGCCGCGCCCAATTCGAAAGCTTCCTGCTCGGCCTCACCGACATGAAGCGCATCGCCGATTTCACGCTGGGGCAATATCGCCGCGCCGCCAGCCCCGCCGATCTCGCCGCATTCGAGGGCGCGTTCCAAAGCTATGCCACCGCGGTCTATCAATCCAATTTCGCCAAATATGCCGGCCAGACCTTGAAAGTGACCGGCAGCCAGGCGCGCACGCCCGATGACTTCATCGTCGCCACGCAATTGATCGATCCCAACGATCATTCCGGCCAGGACCCGCTGGAAGTGGATTTCCGGGTGCGCACCGATACCGGCAAGCCGGTGGTGGTGGATTTCTCGGTCGCCGGCATCTGGCTGGCGCTGGAAGAACGCGACCAGTTCACCGCCTTCCTGGGCCAGAACAACGGCAACATCCCCATGCTGGTGTCTCACCTCGGCGAGCTGGCCAAACAATTCAGAAATGGGTGAGGAGCGGTTCGCGTAAGCGAACGAAATGGTCCAGTGGACCATTTCGAGTGACGAACTCCGCGAGCTCGGGCGAGCGGCCGGATAGCTCCAACCTTAGGCTCTGGCAAATCTCTTGTATTTGATCCGGTGCGGCTGATCCGCGTCGATACCCAGGCGGCGCTTCTTGTCGGCTTCGTAATCCTGGTAATTGCCTTCGAACCATTCGACATGGCTGTCGCCTTCGAACGCAAGCATATGCGTGGCGATGCGATCGAGGAACCAGCGGTCATGGCTGATGATCATGGCGCAGCCTGCGAACTCCTCCAGCGCCGATTCCAGCGCGCGCAGCGTGTCCACGTCCAGATCGTTGGTGGGTTCGTCGAGCAGAAGGAGATTGGCGCCCGATTTGAGCATCTTGGCCAGATGTACCCGGTTGCGCTCGCCGCCTGAGAGCTGGCCCACTTTCTTCTGCTGGTCTCCGCCTTTGAAGGCAAACGCGCCCACATAGGCGCGGGAATTCACCTTTGTCTTGCCGAACTCGATGATGTCGGTGCCGCCGGAAATCTCTTCCCACACCGTCTTGTTGGGATTGAGCGCATCGCGCGACTGATCGACATAACCGAGCTGAACGGTGGGGCCTACTTTGAGCGTGCCGCCATCGGGCTTTTCCTGGCCGGTCAGCATGCGAAACAAGGTGGTCTTGCCCGCGCCGTTGGGACCGATCACGCCGACAATACCGCCGGCAGGCAGCTTGAAATTCACATTCTCGTACAGCAACCGGTCGCCATAGCCTTTGGAGAGATTTTCGGCCTCGATCACCAGATCGCCCAGCCGTTCGGCCACCGGGATCATGATCTGCGCCGTGCCCTGGCGCTGTTCCTGCGACTTGGCCACCAACTCTTCATAGGCGTTGATGCGCGCCTGGGACTTGGCGTGGCGCGCCTTGGGCGATTGGGAAATCCATTCGCGTTCGCGCGCAATGGTGCGTTCGCGCGCCGCCTCTTCGCTGGATTCCTGCTTCAGGCGCTTTTCCTGCACGCCCAGGAAGCTGGTGTAATTGCCTTCGTGCGGAATGCCCTTGCCGCGATCCAGCTCCAGAATCCAGCTTGTGACATTGTCCAGGAAATAGCGGTCATGGGTGACCAGGATCACGCAGCCCTTGTATTCGCGCAGCGTGTGCTCCAGCCATTCCACCGACTCCGCGTCCAGATGGTTGGTGGGCTCGTCCAGAAGCAGAATATCGGGCGCGTCCAGCAGCAGCCGGCACAGCGCCACGCGGCGGCGCTCGCCGCCCGAGAGCGTCTCGACCTTGGCATCGCCATCGGGGCAGCGCAACGCGTCCATCGCCTGGTCCACTTTGCTATCCAGATCCCACAGGCCCTGCGCTTCGATCTCGTCCTGCAGGCGCGCCATCTCGTCGGCGGTTTCGTCGGAATAATTGGCGGCGATCTCGTTGTAGCGGTCCACCAGCGCTTGCTTGCTGGCGACGCCTTCCATCACGTTGCCGCGCACATCCTTGTTGGGATCGAGCTGCGGCTCCTGGGAGAGATAGCCCATGCGCACGCCGTCGGCGGCCCAAGCTTCGCCGGTGAAATCCTTGTCCATCCCCGCCATGATTTTCATCAGGGTGGACTTGCCCGCGCCATTGACGCCGACGATGCCGATCTTGGCGCCGGGATAGAAGGACAGCCAGATATCCTTCAGCACCTGCTTGCCGCCGGGATAGGTCTTGGACAGACCCTTCATCACGAATACGAATTGTGGTCCGGCCATGGAGCGTCCTCAGATTATCGAGATTGGGCGGCTTTTAGCGAAGGCCGCGCGCCATCGCAACGCGTTCGGCGCAGCAGCGATGTTCCGTCAGAACTTGATCTTGGCGCGGCTGAGCAGGGACACCGAAGTGGCGCCGTTCTGGCCCTGATAATTCATTTGATAGGCCGCGTTCGCCTGAAGCGCCAGCGCACCGTCGAAGAAGCTGGTCACATAACCCAGCTGGAGATCGGTTTCCTGGGTCTGGGTGGCAAAACGGTCATTGGCGATGAACATGGGCGGCAGATCGCCCGATGCCGTCACCGCATTGAAGCCATTGTCCATCACGCCCGGCGAGGGCCGCGAGAAGGAGAAGCCCAGCGTGTCGTCGCCGAACAGGCCGTGCTTGGCGATGGCCAGCGCATAAGAATGCGTGTCCAGCGCGGGCGCTGCGCTGCGCTGGTCAAGCTGGCTCAGGCCGTAAGAGGCGGTGGTGACCCAGCCATTGCCGAATTTCAGCCGCGCCGCCATGTCGATGGCGCTGGTGGTCATCTTGCCCGCCGCCATGTTGGACATGGAATCCAAACCCTGCTGTGCGTTCTGTACGGCCGTGACACCCAGATTGGCCCAGTTCGTCACATCCCAGGACGCGCCGCCCAGGAAAGATTGCGACTTGGCGTTGTCGAACGCCAAAGGCAGGCCAATGCCAGGCGCGTATGCCAGGCTGTCTTCGCGATCGTTCCATTGCGACACGCCCAGACGCACATGCAGATCCGAGCTTGGCATGTAAGTCGCGCCCAGATAGTGGCCGCCATTGGCCAGGCCGGTCGAACCGCCATCGCCAATCAGGGGCGACCGGAAGCCGTCATAATTGTCGAAGCGCTGCGAAAGATCGACGTCATAACCGGTATCGACCGCCAGATTGGCGCTGAGCGCGACACTGGCCGCGAAATTCTGGGGCGGAGTGATGGTGCCGAAACTGGTGGCGATCGGCGTCGGCGTGGCCTGCAAGACATCCGTGGCCAGGCGGGAGCTGGGACCTTGCAGGGCGGCTTCCGGCAGAGCGGCTGCCGACGGAATCGGGCCATTGGCCCCAAACGCCGTCAGGCTGGCGGGCAGGCGCGATTCCGCGGCGCCGGCTTGCCCTGCAAAGGCGGCAAAACCGGCCGCAACCAGCGCGACCTGGAGAAAACCTCTCATACCCCGTCCTATACCGGTGACCCGGTCCTCCCGCAAAATATCAGAGGGAACGCGCTGCGCCAAAGAAAAGACAGGGAAATTCTGGTGTTTTCAGGTCACAACGGCTGGATTCTGAAAGGGATGTTACCCAAAGACCATAAAATAAACTTCCTTAACCACCCCACCCAAGGAAATTTCATTACGCGCTGGAGGCCACCAAAAGCAGGGGGTTTTTCCATTCCCGGAACACGGCGGTGGCGGTATTGCCGAAGAACAGCTCATCGCCGGCGCGGCTGCTCACCCCCATCACGATCATGCCATAGCCGCGGCCTGCCTCCCTGAGGATCGAAGCGGCTGCCCCGCTGCGCTTGGAGATCAACGTGTCGAGCCAGACGTCATAGCGCTCGGCCAGTTCCGCCATATCCTTCAGCACACCCTCTTCACGCGAACGGGTGCGGGAATGGCCATCGGTTTGCGATACGAACAGCGCGCTCACCCGCGCGCCGGTGGGACGGGCGAGCGCAAAACCCACTTCCGCGGCGCGGCGCGAAGCGGGCGTGCCGTTCACGGGCACCAGAATATGCGTGCGCCGCGACAAGCGGGGCAGGCTTTTTTCATCGGCCGAGCTGAAAAGGATCAGCGGCCCGTCGAAACCGGACGCCAGCTCGGCGATCTCGGGCGCGATGTTGCCGTTTTTGTCGCGCGACTTCTCCCGGCCGATGAAAAGAAGGTCGTAACCCTTCCGCGCCTCGTCGCGCACCACGTCGGCGGCGCTGTCCACCGGTTCCTTGGTGGTGAGATGGACTTTTTCGGGATCCGGCTCCGCCTCGTCTTCTTTCACGATCCGGGCACTAGCTTTGGCGCCGGCCTTCACTGCCTGGGCAACGGGATCGCGGCGCTGTTCGTCGGCGCCCTGATCGACCGATTCCGCGCCGCCGGGACGCTTTGGCGTTGCATCGGCTTCTTCCTGTTTTTCGTCGCTGCGCGATTCCTCCTTTCCCCCTTCTTGCGGAATTTTCTCCGGCTTGCGCAGATCCTTATCGAGCTTGAGAATGGTGACCGGCATGCCTTGCCCGCCCGCCAAAAGGCCCGCCAACTGCGCCGCCATGCGCCCGACCGGGCTCTCATCCACCGCCAGCAACAGCCGCTCCAGATTGGGGACGAAGCCTTTTTCGTCCAATCGCTCGCGTTCCACGCGTTTTTTTTCGGTCTCGTCCATGGGCAAACCCGTCAGGGCGCGGCGCAGCATGGGCGGCATCGCCATGGTGGTAACCAGCGCCATGGTGACGATCATGGTGTAGAGATTTTGCGTCAGCGCGCCCATCGAAAGACCGATCGAGGCGACGATCACTTCGGTCGAACCGCGCGCATTCATGGCGCAGCCCAGCGCGATCCGCTCGCGCCATTTCAGGCCGCCAATGACGCTGCCCACAAAAGCGCCCGCGAATTTGCCGATCGAGGCGATCACCACCAGGCCCAGGGTGAGCAGCGCCAAGGTCCCGCTCTTGAGGATGGTGAGATCGGCCGCCAACCCCGAGAGGCCGAAAAAGATCGGCATGAAAAAAGCCGAGATCAGGCCCCGCAATTGCTGCTGGATATGATCGGTGAGAATGGGCGACTGGCCGATAAGCACCCCGGCCATGAAGGCGCCCAGCACCGTGCGCACGCCCAGAAGCTGGGTGATGAGCGCCATCGCCCCCATGATCACCAGGATGGCGGTGATGACGGGGAATTCGCTGCGGAAATTGTCGTTGACCCAGCGGATGATCGAGAAGACCAGCCAGCG
Organism: Rhizomicrobium sp.; assembly: GCA_035524155.1. GTDB lineage: Bacteria > Pseudomonadota > Alphaproteobacteria > Micropepsales > Micropepsaceae > Rhizomicrobium. Next base: position 10,028 of record DATKPL010000226.1, on the reverse strand, counting down.
GCCCGCGGTGAAGCAGAAGACCAGGAACAGCAACACGCCGCCGATCGTCCTGGCCAGGTCGAGCGCATTCACCTGGCCCGCGCCGGCGATGCCGAAGGTGATGGCGATGATCACCCAGCCGATCGTGTCTTCCATGATGGCGGTCGAGATGATGATCTGGCCCAGATTGCGCCGGGTGAAATTCATCTCGCGCACCACCATCGCCACGATCTTGATGGAGGAAATGGAAAGCGCCGTCCCCAGGAACAGCGAGGGCACCAATCGCCCACCCGCCATGTGCGGCAGAAGCGAATCCGGCAAGATTTGGCCCAAAATGAAACCGCATGAGAATGGCAGCGCGATACCCGACAGCGAAATCAAGATGGCGGCGCTTTTCATGCGCGACACCAGCTTGAGATCGGTCTCCATGCCGGTGAGCAGCAACAACATCAGGATGCCGATCTGCGACAGGCCGTTGATCATGCCTTTTTGCGTTGGGTCGGACGGGAAGATGAAGTGCTGCGCGCTCGGCCAGATCAACCCGAAGAGCGATGGCCCGAGCACCAGTCCGGCCAAAAGATTGCCCATCAGCGCGGGCTGGCCCAGCCGCTGCATCCCTTCGCCCAGGATGCGCCCCACCAGAAGCAGCAGGATCACTTCGGCGACCAGCAACGCCTCGTCCTTGCCGGTGGACGATGTGCCATTGCCGGCGGCGCCCTGATGGGTTTGTGACGTCTGCGCAACCTGAGCGGGATGCGCCGGCGAAGGCGCTGCGGAAGCGAGGGGCGCCATTAACGCAACAAGGATCGCGACAAGGCCGCCCAATCGCGCCAAACCGGAGAATGAAAATCGCATTTCTCAAATGGCCGCAAAAACGGGAAATTCCGCCATCCGGTAACGCGCCATGTCGGCCCGCCGTTGCAACCGCGAAGGCCGCATGACACTTTTGGCCGCCAAAACGGACATATGACAATCATGCGGACGAGGTTTTTATTTGCGGCGCTGGCGTTTCTTTGGCCCGCGGCGCCTGTGATGGCTGCCGGCAAAGCACCGCCACCACCGCCTGATCTGGGCCAGTCGATTGCGTTTCCCGGTGGCGTGATGGTCAGTCCGAATATCGCTTACGCCCAGATCGATGGTTTTCGTCCGCTGACGCTCGATCTCTATCAGACGCCGGCCAAGCCAAAGGAGCCGCCGCGTCCCGCGATCCTGTTCGTGCATGGCGGCCTTTGGACCAAGGGCGACGCCCGTCACGCGGCGGGCTTTGATGATCTGCCCGGCATGCTGGCCGCACTTGCCGCCAAGGATTATGTAGTGGCGAGCGTCAATTACCGCCTGACGGGTGAAGCACATTATCCCGCCGCCGTGCGGGATGTGAAATCGGCGGTGCGTTGGCTGCGCACCCATGCCACAGACTATGATATCGACACCACGCGCGTGATGGTGTGGGGCGCGGAAGCCGGCGGCCAGATCGCTGCGATGGTGGGCGCGTCCTGCGGCGTGAATGTGCTGGAGCCGGCGGCCGACGCGAAATCCAAAGCACCCTTGGCCTCGGATTGTGTCCAGGGCGTGATCGACTGGGCCGGACCGGTCGATCTCGCCAGTTGGGAGCCGGATGCGGGGCATGAACCGGCAGCCGGCACGCCGACCCCGCTGGGCGCTTATATGGGCTGCGAACCGATCGATTGCGCTCCGGGCGTGATCAAGGCGGCGAGCCCTCTCTCCTATCTCGACACCATGACGCCTTCTTTCCTGATTCAACAGGGGGCGACCGATACGCTGGTGCCGGTGGCGCAATCGCAAGCTCTCTATGATGCCTTGCAGACCTTGCATGTGCCTTCGACGCTTGTGATCTATCCCGGGCTCGGAGAGAATTTCGCCAGCAATGGCACGACCGATCCCGCCACCCAGGCCAAAGTGATCGCCGACATGGACGATTTCATCGCCAAGACTTTCCCGCCCATTCCCATTGGGGCGAAAACGGAGAAAGCGCCGGCGCCCAAGCCCAAGAAGAAACGCAAATGACCAGCCTGGAGAAAGCACCTTTTTCCTGGGAAGACCCGTTCCTGCTGGAAAACCAGCTTTCCGCGGAAGAGCGCATGGTGATGAAAACCGCGCGCGATTACGCCGCCGCCAAGCTTGGCCCACGCATCCAGGCCGCGTTCCGCGATGAAAATTTCGATCCCGCCATCATGCGCGAGATGGGCGAGCTGGGCTTTCTGGGCATGACGTTGCCCGAGCCTTATGGCAGTGGCCTCACTTATACCTGCTACGGCCTGGTGGCGCGGGAAGTGGAGCGGGTGGATTCGGCATATCGCTCGGCGCTTAGCGTGCAAAGCTCGCTGGTGATGCATCCCATTTTTGCCTTCGGCGACGAAGCGCAGAAGAGGAAATACCTGCCGGGCCTGGCGAGTGGCGAACTGATCGGCTGCTTCGGCTTGACCGAACCCGATCACGGCTCCGATCCCGCCAGCATGGTGACGCGCGCGGTGAAGGATGGCGCGAGCTATCGCCTGTCCGGCGCGAAAATGTGGATCACCAACTCGCCCCTCGCCGACGTGGCGGTGGTCTGGGCCAAGCTGGACGGCGAGGTGCGCGGCTTTCTGGTGGATCGGGATGCGAAAGGCTTCTCGGCGCCCCGCATCGACGGAAAATTCTCGCTGCGCGCCAGCGTCACCGGTGAGATCGTGCTGGAGGATGTGCGCGTGGGCGAAGACGCGATGCTGCCAGGCGCCAAGGGCCTCGGGGCGCCCTTCTCCTGCCTCAACCGTGCCCGCTTCGGCATCGCCTGGGGGGCGATGGGCGCGGCGGAAGCCTGCTGGCACATGGCGCGGCAATACGCACTGGAACGCAAGCAGTTCGGCCGTCCGCTGGCCGCCACCCAGTTGGTGCAGAAAAAGCTCGCCGACATGCAGACCGAGATCGCGCTGGGCGTGAATGGCGCGCTGCGCATGGGACGCATGATGGATGACGGTACCGCCTCACCGCCTGTGATTTCGCTGATGAAGCGCAACAATTGTGGCAAGGCGCTGGCGATCGCGCGGGAAGCGCGCGACATGCTGGGCGCCAATGGCGTGGCCGACGCCTATCCCGTGATCCGCCACATGCTCAATCTGGAAGCGGTGAACACCTATGAAGGGACGCATGACATGCACGCCCTGATCCTGGGCCGCGCGCAAACCAGCCTGCAAGCCTTCCAGCCGGAGAAGCCATGACCGCGATCAATTCCGTCACCGATCTCACCCGCGAGGGTCAAATCGCCGTCATCACGCTCAACTCGCCGCCAGTCAATGCACTGTCGGAAGCGATGCGCGAAGGCTTGATCGCGGCCCTGAAACAGGTGGAAGCCGATACCGCCGTCAAGGCGACGCTGGTGATCTGCGCCGGGCGCACCTTCATTGCCGGCGCCGATATCACCGAGTTCGACCGCGTGATGACGGGTGCAGGTTTCCGTGATCTGCAGAACGCGATGGACGCGGCGAAAAAGCCCGTCGTGATCGCCATCCACGGCACCGCGTTGGGCGGCGGGTTGGAGACGGCGATGTGCGGCCATTATCGCGTCGCCGTGCCCTCGGCCAAGCTGGGCCAACCGGAAGTGGCGCTGGGCCTGGTGCCGGGCGCCGGCGGCACGCAACGCCTGCCGCGGCTGGTGGGCGTGGAAAAGGCGCTGGCAATGGTGACGGACGGCAAACCCATCTCCGCTGGCGAAGGCCACAAGCTGGGCCTGATCGATGCCTTGATGCCGGAAAAAGAATTGAAACAGGGTGCGCTGGATTTCACCGCTTCATTGCTGGCGGAAGGCAAAGGCATTCGCCGCACCCGCGACCTGAATGAGAAAGTCAGTGGTGTGCCGGCTAAGCTGTTCGCCGAGTTCCGCGCGACCCACGATTTCCGCGGCTTCGAGGCGCCCGGCAAAGCGATCGATTGCGTGGAAGCGGCTACCACCATGCCCTTCGACCGGGGTCTGGATTTCGAAGAGAAAATCTTCCTCGCCTGCAAGGATTCATTGCAGAGCAAGGCGCAGCGCTATGCCTTCTTCGCCGAACGCAAGACGGGCAAGATTCCCGGCCTTTCGGACGATGTGCCGTTGCTCGCGATCAGGAAAGTGGGCGTGATCGGGGCGGGCCTGATGGGCGGCGGCATCGCCACGGTCTTCGCCAACGCCGGCCTTCCCGTCACGATAATCGAAGCCAACCCCGAAGCGCTGGCGCGCGGCCTGGATGCCGTGAAGAGTGGCTATGAGGCTGGCGTAAAACGTGGCCGCCTCGGCGCCGAGGAAGCCCAGGCGCGGTTCGCCCGCATGACCGGCAGCCTGAAGATGGAAGACCTGGCCGACTGCGATCTGATCGTGGAGGCGGTGTTCGAGCGCATGGACATCAAGAAGGATGTCTTCACGCGGCTGGACAAGATCGCCAAGCCCGACGCCATCCTGGCCAGCAACACCTCGTTCCTGGACATCGATGCCATAGCCGCCGCCACCTCACGGCCGGATCATGTGCTGGGACTTCATTTCTTCTCGCCGGCTCCGATCATGAAGCTTCTCGAGATCGTGCGCGGCGCCAAGACCTCGGACAGCGTGCTGGCCACGGCGATGAAATTGGCCAAGACCATCGGCAAGGTGGGCGTGCTGGCCGGCAATGCCCATGGCTTCATCGGCAACCGCATCCTGATGGCGCGCCAGGACGGCGCCAATCAACTGGTGCTGGAAGGCGCTTCGCCTTACCACATCGACAAATTGCTCACCGATTTCGGCATGCCGATGGGTCCGTTTGCAATGTTCGATCTGGCGGGTCTTGATCTGGGCTGGGTGGCATCGGAGTCGCATGGCGAAACCTTGCGCGACCTTCTTTGCGAAGCGGGACGGCGCGGCCAGAAAACCAAGAGCGGTTATTACGATTACGACGCGGCGCGCAAGGCGTCGCCCTCGCCCGTGACGGAAAAGATCATCGAGGATTTCCGCAAGAAGAAAGGTGTCACGCCTCGCGCCATCGGCGATCAGGAAATCCTGGAGCGCTGCCTTCTGCCCATGATCAATGAGGGCGCGAAGATATTGGAAGAAGGCAAAGCCAGCCGCGCCTCCGACATCGATATCGTCTGGATCTATGGCTATGGCTGGCCGGCCTATCGCGGCGGCCCGATGTTCTATGGCGACACGCTGGGCCTTGGCGCGGCGGCAGCGGGTTTGCGCAAATATGGCGGCACGCCCGCGCCGCTGCTGGAGAAACTCGCAGCAGCGGGCAAGCGTTTGTCGGATTACAGCGCCTGACCGGCCGCTTGCCCAAGCTCGCCGCGTCGGCTTAGCTTTTCTTTGCGAGCATCGCGAGCTTAGAAAAGCTAGCCCTTCTTCGAGCGAAGCGAGGGAGGCGTCGCGCCGCCCGGCCGCTCGCCCAAGCTCGCGGCGTTCGTCGCTTTCGCAGGTCCATCGGACCTGCTCACGCGCGCACGCGCCGCTCCTCACCCTGCGCTGTGAGTGAGCGATGGCAAGAAAATACGTAGCCATAACAGTTGCTTATGAAATTTACTCTCATGCATCAATTACTACCTTGTGCAACACGGTACTGTGCGTTATAAGGGTCTGGCCATGGATGTGATCCGCAAGAAACCTGACTGGAAGAGCCGCCTCACAAGCTGGGGCCCGGGCGAGGGGAGCCAAAACGGCCCAACCGCAAGCGGACCCGCCCCGGGCGGCCCGACGCTCGCCCTGAGTGGAATGGACCGGGTGGTGAAAAAGACGCCGCTCTGGAAGCGGTTCTGGATTCCCGCGGCCCTGGTCGTGGCGGCGGGCGCGGGCGCGTTCTGGGCGCTGTCCGGGCCCGGCGGCAGCGTCTATCGCGTGCCGGTCGACCAGCTCACCATCGGCACGGTGACCAAAGGTCCGTTCGAGGACTTCATCGCCGTGCGCGGCAGCGTCGCGCCCCTGATCATCGATTACCTCACCACCGCCCAGGGCGGCAGTGTGAAGGAAGTGCTGGTCGAAGACGGCGCCAAGGTGAAGAAGGGCCAGCCCCTGATCGTCCTGTCCAATCCGGCGCTGCAGCTGGAAGTGGCCGCCCAGCAGCTCGCCTTCGAGCAGACCCGCTTCAAGTATGAGCACGACATCATGGACATCGATCACCAGATCAACACGCTCAAGAATACGCTGGCGGTCGACAAGGTCCTGCTTGATGGCCAGGCCATCGCCCCCAATGTCTATAAGCAGGTGCAGGACGATTACGCATACAATGTGAAGCTGCGCGCGGCGATGATCGCCTCGGAGGAAACCGAGCAGCGCGTTCGTGCGTCGCAGATGTCGGGCGGCGGCACCACCACCAATCCGCTCAATGGCGATGCAGTGGCCAATGCCGGCGTCGAGGCGCTCACCATCCGCGCGCCGATGGACGGCCAGCTTTCCGCGCTCGATGCCGAAGTGGGCGAGACCAAGGCGGTGGGCGCGGTTTTGGGCCAGGTCAATTCCGCCGACCGCTTCAAACTTACCGCCGATGTCGACGAATTCTATCTGGGCAAGGTGAATATGGGCCAGGAAGCGCTCTTCACCATCGACGGCGAGAATTTCAAGGCCCAGGTCGCCAAGGTCTATCCGCAGGTCACCAACGGCACCTTCAAGGTCGATTTTCATTTCGACGGCAAGGCGCCCACCGGCATTCATGTCGGCCAGGCGGTGGACATGCGCGTCGAGCTGGGCGGCGCCAGCGAGGCGGTGATGTTGCCCAACGGTCCCTTCTATCAGGACACGGGCGGCAACTGGGTGTTCGTGGTGGTGCCGGGCGGCCAGTCGGCGATGAAGCGCAACGTGAAGCTGGGCCGGCGCAATCCGCAATTCGTCGAAGTGGTCGATGGGCTCTCGCCCGGCGAGAAGGTGATCGTCTCGGGTTATGAGGCCTATCAGAAGATGGATCGCGTCGAATTCGAAAAAGCAAGTTCAGGCGGCTGAGGAGAGGCACATGATCAAGTTGAAGAATCTGGAAAAGACCTATCGCACCGACGAGGTCGAGACCTTGGCGATCCGCGACATGAGCCTGGACGTCCATGACGGCGAGTTCCTGGCGGTGATGGGGCCGTCGGGTTGCGGCAAGTCCACCCTGCTCAACATCGTGGGCATGCTGGATTCGCCCAGTGGCGGCGAATACTGGTTCGGGCCGGAGAATATCGCCGGCTATTCCGAGGCGCAGCTTTCGGCGCTCCGCAAACAGGCGATCGGCTTCGTCTTCCAGAGCTTCAACCTGATCGACGAGCTGAACGTGTCCGAGAATGTGGAGCTGGCGCTGCTGTATCACGAGGATGTCCCCGCCTCGGAGCGCAAGCGGCGCGTGCGCGAGGCGCTGGAGCGGATGAAAATCTCGCACCGCGCCCGCCACATGCCCTCGCAGCTTTCGGGCGGCCAGCAGCAGCGCGTGGCCATCGCCCGCGCAGTGGTCAAGCGGCCCAAGCTGATCCTGGCCGACGAACCCACGGGCAATCTCGATACCAGCAATGGCGAAGAGGTGATGCAGCTTCTCACCCAATTGAACGAAGAGGGCACCACCATCGTGATGGTGACGCACTCGCATTCCCACGCCGAATATGCCCACCGCATCGTCAATCTGGTGGACGGCGCCATCGTCACCGAAAGCATCCGCCAGGTGCTGTAAAAATGACCGGGAGCCACGCCATGCGCTCACAGTTTGGCTCTTCGGCCGTTCGGGCCATCCAGAAACGACCCGCGAGAACCCTTAACCTCGCGGCAACACGCCTGGATGGCCCTTTTTTCGAAAACGCACAGGCATAAATCGTCCGCAACAGGGGTTCATCCGATGTTCCGCAATTATCTGGTCACGGCGCTGCGCAACTTCACCCGCCACAAGCTCTATAGCTTCATCAATATCGCGGGATTGACGGTCGGGCTGACCTGCGCGGTCTTCATCATCCTGCTGCTGCGCGACGAGCTTTCCTACGACAAATGGATTCCGGGCTCGGACAATCTCTATCGCATCGAGCAGACTTTCCATGTCCCGGGCCAGCCGATGATGCAGTCCACCAGCGCGGCGTTCCCCATGCCCGATGCGATGCAGGCGCAGATTCCCGAGGTGAAGGCGGCCGTCCATCTGGAGCCGCGCCGCATGACGGTGACGATCGGCAATCGCCAGTTCCTGGATCATGTGGATGTGGTCAGCACGAATTTCTTCCAGAAGATCCAGCTTCCCCTGGTCCAGGGCAATCCGGCCACCGTGTTCGCCCAGCCGGAATCCGCCGTGATCACCCAAAGCATGGCGAAGAAATATTTCGGCGACACGCCCGCCATCGGCAAGACCCTGCATGTGGTGGGCGGATGCCAGTTCGGGCCGGGTGTGGAGGGCTGCAATATCCGCCAGTCCGATGTGCTGGTCACGGGCGTGGCGCGCGATCTTCCCCATAACACCCAACTGATCGGCGACGTGTTCATTCCGAATACCTCCGCCGCCGATCCCATGTCGCAGACCCGCAAGCAGGATTGGCTCTCCAGCAGCGGCTATGGCTATGTCGAGCTGGCGCCGGGCGCCGACGTGAAGCTGGTGACCGAGAAATTCGTGGCGCTGATCGACCGCTCGGTCGACCTCGCCAAGCTGGCCGGAATAAAGGCGCCCGCGCGCTCGATCATGACGCCCCACCTCACGCCATTCCGCGACGTCCACCTCACCAGCGATCATCTGGGCGGCATGACGCCGGGCGGAAGCTGGACCATGGTCTATGGCTTTGCCGCCATCGCCGTGCTGATCCTGCTGGTCGCCTGTTTCAACTTCACCAATCTTGCGACCGCCCGGGCCCTGATCCGGGCGCGCGAGATTTCGCTGCGCAAGGTGGTGGGGGCAAGGCGCGGGCAGCTGGCGGTGCAATTCCTGGGCGAGTCCGTGCTGATCGCGGCGATCTCGATGGTGCTGGCTTTCGCGCTCACCCAGGCGCTTCTGCCTTTCTTCGCCGCCATGGTGGGAAAGCCCATCGTCTACAACATGCTCACCGACTGGCCGCTCACCCTGGCGCTGACGGGGATTGCCATCCTCACCGGGCTGGTGGCGGGCGCCTATCCGGCGCTGGTCCTGTCGGGCTTCCGCCCTGCTTCGGCGCTGCGCACCAACCGCAGCGGCGCGCAGGGCTCGGGCCTGGTGCGCACCGTACTGGTGGTGGTGCAGTTCGCGGTCTCGATCGGCCTGGGCATCGCCGCGCTGGTGGTGTTCGTCCAGATTTCCTATGCCCATTCCGTCGATCTGGGCCTGAACAAGGACGGTATCGTGGTGATCAGCGCCAATGCCGTGACGCCCAGCGCCGGCCAAAGCATGACGCGCGCGCTGGCCGCCGATCCGGCGCTGCGGGGCGCCGCGCTGTCGGACGATGTGCCGTTCTCCGGCGACAACAGCAATGACGTGATCAATCTGCCGGGCCAGCCCGCCAGCGTCGTGATCCGCACGGTGGGCACGGGGCCGGACTTCTTCTCGCTCTATGGCATCAAGACGCTTGCCGGGCGAACCCTGACATGGGGTGACATGGCGCATCCGCATACCGGCTACAACGCCGTCATCAATGAATCCGCCGCCAGGCGTTTCGGCTGGACGCCGGACAGCGCCCTGGGCAAAGTGTTCTATGCCGGCGACGACGAACGCAATCTCTTGCACAAGGTGCCCGTCACCATCGTGGGCGTGGTGGCCGACTTCAAGTTCGAAGGCGACCGCAAGATCGTCGTCCCCACCTTCTATGCCTTCTCGTCCAACGGCGGCAGCCGGATTTCGGTGAAGGTGCCGGCGAGCGGCGTGCCGCAGGCGCTGGCCGCCATCGACCGCATCTGGCATTCCTTCGAGCCGACATCGGCCATCAACCGGCATTTCCTGGAAGAGGATTTCGAGAAGCAGTTCCTGGCCGACGAGCAGCAGGGCAAGATTTTTGGAATCTTCGTGGGCATCGCCATCTTCATCGCCTGCCTGGGCCTGTTCGGGCTGGCCAGCTTCACGGCGGAACGGCGGACCAGGGAGATCGGCGTGCGCAAGGTCTTCGGCGCGCGCACGCGCGACATCGTGCGGCTGCTGTTATGGCAGTTCTCGATT
>DATKPL010000225.1:0-6577 GCA_035524155.1 Rhizomicrobium sp. | reverse complement strand
AGTGGTGGCGGGCGGGGTGAGCTTTGCTTATCTGGCCGAGCTCACCTGGATGGCGCTCACGCATCGCTGGCTGACGGACGCGAACGGCCATCCGCTGGCTGCCGATTTTCTTTCCTTCTGGAGCGCAGGCCTTCTGGCGTGGGGCGGGCATGGGCCCCAAGCCTATGACTGGTCCATCATGCATGCATTCCAGGGCCAGCTGATGCATCACACGGCCGGTGGCTTTCTGGGTTGGGCCTATCCGCCGCTTTTCTTCGCCCTGGCGACGCCATTGGCGCGGCTCCCCTCTGGCGCGGCATTTCTGGTTTGGCTGGTCGCCGGTTTCGCGTTCTATGCCGCGAGCATTGCGGCGATCACCCGGGATCGCCGTATGGTGCTTTTGGCCTTGGCCGCGCCGGCGAGCCTGGCGTGCATGGTTGCGGGCCAGAACGGCTTTCTCACTGCGGCGCTGATGGCGGGTGTTCTGCTCCAACTCGACGTACGCCCGGTTTTGGCCGGTCTGTTGCTGGGCTTTCTCACTTACAAGCCGCATTTTGGGCTGCTGTTTCCCGTGGCGTTGCTGTTTGGCGGTTATGGGCGCGCCTTCGCGGCAGCCACCTTCAGCGCGCTTGCGGTCCTTTTGCTCTCTTGGCTGATCATGCCTGACAGCTTGGCCGCCTTCGCCCATCATCTTGGCGGCATGAGCCATGACTTTCTCAGCCAGGGCAGTGCCGGCTTCTACAAGCTGCAAAGCCTTTATGGTGTGCTGCGAACCGCGGGAATATCGGACGGCGCGGCGTTCGCAGCCCAGGGAGTGCTGTCGCTGGCGATGGCGGGGTTCACGGCGTGGCTGTGGCGCAATGAAAAAGACCTCGCGCTTCGCTCTGCCGGACTTTGCGCTGCCACCCTGCTGGTGACGCCGTATTTGTTCCTCTACGATTTTCCCGTGCTGGCCGTCGCCATCGCCTTCCTGTGGCGGGCGCGGCCGTTTGACGGAATCGAAACGGCACTCCCGATTTTGTCCCAACTCGCCCTTGCCGCTTTCGTGGTCGCGAGCATCCCCACCGGCTTTATCGCCTCTTTGCTCACCCTTGCCGTGGTGATTCGCCGTGCTATCGCTCCGGCGATCAGAACAGCGCCTCTAGCGCAGCCGGCGTAATTCCCTTCGCGCGAAGCGCGCGCAAGGTGATCGCATTATCCCGCTTGGAAAATTTACGACCATCCTTGTCCAGGATCAGGCGATGATGCGCATAAGCGGGCGCGGGATAACCAAGCAGCGCCTGGAGCAGGCGCTGCACATGGGTGGCGGGCAGCAAATCCGCGCCCCGCGTGATCAGGGTCACGCCCTGGAAGGTGTCATCCACCACCACCGCCAGGTGATAAGCCGCCGGCAAATCCTTGCGCGCCAGCACCACATCGCCGAACAGCAGCGGATCGACCTGATAAATACGCCCGTGTTCCGTGAAGGTGAGCGGTCCCGCCGCCGCAGCAGCCTTGGCCGCATCCAGCCGCAATGCGAAGGATTGGCCTTTCGCGATTCGCGCACTGCGTTCAGCGTCAGAAAGGTGCCGGCATATTCCGGGATACAGCGGACCATCCGGCCCATGGGGCGCTTCCACCGCGCGGGCGATTTCTTCCGCGATTTCCTTGCGGGTGCAGAAACAGGGATAGGTGAAATTCTTCAATCGCGCGAGTGCTTCGCGGTACGCGGCAGCCCGGTTCGATTGCCGCAAGACCGGCTCCTCCCAGACCAAACCCAGCCACCTCATATCTTCGAAGATCGCGGTCACGAATTCTTCCCGCGCCCTGTCCTTGTCCAGATCTTCGATGCGCAACAGGAAGCGCTCGCCCGCCCGCGAAGCGGTCAAGGCGGCGAAGGCGTGGCCCAGATGAAGATACCCTGTCGGGGAGGGGGCGAAGCGTGTAACGATCATCATCGCAATCTAGAACATTTCTGCTCATGATCTCAGGTCCGCGCGTGCCGCCAAGAAACGGCAAGGCCACCGAACTGGTGGTGCTGCTCCACGGCTATGGCGCCGATGGCAATGACCTGATCGGTCTGGCGCCGCATCTGCAGAGGCTGCTCCCCGGCGCGGCTTTTGTCGCACCCAACGCCCCGGATCGCGTGCCCGGCGCGCCATCCGGCTTTCAATGGTTTCCCATCTCCCGGATCGATCCGCATGAGATGCGAAGCGGGGTGAAGACGGCCGCGCCCCGGATTGAGGAATTCCTGGACGCCGAACTGGCGCAGCTTGGGCTTTCGGCGGACCGGTTGATACTGGCGGGGTTCAGCCAGGGGGCGATGCTGGCGCTGCATCTGGGATTGCGGCGCGGTCCCGCGGCGATTGTGGGTTTTTCGGGTCTTCTGGTCGATCCTCCGCCTGCGGATGGTCCCAAACCGCCCATTCTTCTCACCCATGGCAGCGCCGACGAGGTGATTCCCGCGGGCGCGATGTTCGCGGCAGCGGCGAGTCTGGGCGCATTGGGGTTGGGCGTGCAGTGGCATCTGGCGCCGGGCATGGGCCATGGCATCGACGAAAAAGGCCTGTCCCTGGCGGGAAATTTCATGGCGCTGGCGCTGGCCGGACGGTTGAAAGCGCAAGGACCGCTTTGCTGCCCGCTTTAGCGGTCCTGTCACATGTCCCCTGCACCCTGTGGCAGATGATTCCACCGGCTTGAGGATGGGCTCGAATCGCCTTTACTATTGGGGAACAGCGAGAGGAGATATCACCTTCACAGGATCTCGGCCGTGTTAGCCCCCCTGCGCTCCGCCAGCAATTGCCCGGCTTTGGTGCTCAATGCCGATTACCGGCCCTTGAGCTATTACCCGCTGTCTCTCTGGTCCTGGCAGGACACGATCAAGGCGGTGTTTCTGGAGCGGGTGAACATCCTGGAGGAATATGACCGGGTGGTGCGCTCGGCGCGGCTGGAGATGAAGCTGCCGTCGGTCGTCTCGCTCAAGACCTATATCAAGCCCGCGCGCCATCCCGCCTTCACCCGGTTCAATGTCTTTCTGCGCGATCGTTTCGAATGCCAATATTGCGGCGATCCCAAGGATCTTACTTTCGATCATCTGATCCCGCGCTCCCGGGGCGGCCGCACCACCTGGGAAAATGTCGTCACCGCCTGCAGTCCCTGCAATCTCTTGAAGGGCGGCCGGCTGCCGGACCAGGCGGGCATGCATCCGCGCCAGCGTCCGCATCAGCCCACGGTCACCGAGTTGCGCGAGCGTGGCCGCAAATTCCCGCCCAATTATCTGCACGAAAGTTGGGCTGACTATCTCTACTGGGATTCCGAACTGGAGCCGTAGAGCAAGCGGCGCGCTTGCGCGTGAGCAGGTCCAGTGGACCTGCGAGAGCTTGCGAACGCCGCGAGCTTGGGCGAGCGGCAGCGGCGCTAGATCTTTTCCGACAGCTTGATGGCCACGCGGCAGCCCGCCTTGATCGCTTCACTCAGCAGCTTATAAGCCGGCGCTTGCTCTGCGCCATGATCCAGCGCCAGCTGGCGATGCTGCATCTCCTCGGCGCGGAAATCTTCCACCGTATTTTTGAGTTCAGGATCGCGGTCGCCAAGTGCGTCGATCTGGCTGGCATAATGGGCGTCGATCACTTCTTCGACTGCCGCCGTGCAGGCCATCGCGGCTTTTTCGCCCAACAATGCCGTGCCCGCGCCCAGCGCATATCCGGCGATGCGCCATAAGGGCTCAAGCGCGGTAGGCCGCACTTTGCGCGCATTCACCAGGCGGTCGAAGGTCTTGAGGTGCCGCTGTTCCTGCTCGGCCATGTGGCGAATGGCGTCGGCGCTGCCGCGTTTGCCCAGGATTGCCAGCTGGCCTTCGTAAATCCTGACCGCGCCATATTCGCCGGCATGATCGACGCGGATCATGGCTTCGGTATCGATGCCCCCGCCGGGCAATGTCGGCCGGGGCTTACGCGGCACGGCTTTGCCACTCGCGCGACGCGCCTTTGGTCAAGGCTATCGCGCCCAACGCCGCAATCAGGAACGAGCAGATCGCGTTGTAGGACGCCATCGACAGCCCGAACAGCGACCAGGTGACCACATCGCATTGCACTTCGGGGGGCGGCATGTTGCTGCCCATGATGTAACGATGGCCGGTGCACGCCGCAGGTCCCGGCAGGATGTGGTACTCGGTGCCCGTCTGATAGGCGCCGATCAATCCCGAAATCAAAACACACGCGATCGCGGCCCACGCCAGGGTGCGCGCGGTGGATTCGCGCTTTGTCGTCGCGCCGCCGACAATGCCAATCAAAGCCGCGGCGATATGGGCCCAGCGCTGCCAATGGCACATCTCGCAAGGGGCGATACCGCCGATATATTGAAAGCCCAGCGCGCCCAGGAAAAGGCAGGCGCCGCCGGCGCCCACCGCCATGGCGATGCGATCAGCGCGCAAAAATTGCAGAGTCGTCATGGAACGCCTTGAACTCGAGCGCATTGCCCGACGGATCGAGGAAGAAAAAGGTCGCCTGTTCGCCCGGCAATCCTTCAAAGCGAATCCCCGGCTCGATGATGAAATCAACTTTTCTTTCCGTGAGTCGCGCCGCCAGTTTCTTCCATTCATTCATGGATAGGATCGTGCCGAAATGGCGCACCGGCACCTGGTCGCCATCCACATCATTATGTGCTTTGTGTCCGGCCTCGTTCGGGCTTAAATGGGCGACGATCTGATGACCGAAAAAGTCGAAATCGACCCAGTCATCGCTCGAGCGGCCTTCGGGACAGCCGAGCAAGTCGCCGTAGAATGCGCGCGCCTCCGAAAGGTCACGCACCGGAAACGCAAGATGGAAGCGTGGACGTTCTGACATGTCGTTGAAGTCCTTTTTGCGAGGCAAGCCTAAGGCGAAGTGCGGCGAAAAGCGAGCCGTGGCCACCCGCGAATTATTGGCGGTTGATGGCGTCGATGTCGCGGTTTCGGTCAAGCTCAATCCCCGCGCACGCCGCATTGTCTTGCGCGTGCATCCGGCCAGCGGCGAAGTGGTCGTCACCGCGCCCGCCCGCGGGGGTGCCGCGCCCGCTCTGGCCTTTGCCCGGCGCGAGACCCAATGGATCGCCCGCCAACTGCAGCGCATGCCGGAGCAGGTCGCGCTGATGCCGGGCGCCGAAGTGCCCTATCTGGGACTCAGCCATCCCATTCGTCACAGCGTGGCCCGCGGACCCTCCCCTGTCTGGACTGAGGATGGCGTTATCCTGGTGAGTGGACGTACCGAACATGCATCCCGTCGCCTCACGGATTTCTTCAAGCGCGAGGCGCGCCTGTTGTTTGCGACGCGCGCGCTTGAATATGCCGCGCGGCTGGGCGCGCGGCCGCAGCGCATCACCGTGCGCGATACGCGCAGCCGCTGGGGCTCCTGCAGCCAGCATGGCGCCTTGTCTTTTTCCTGGCGGCTGATCTTCGCGCCCGATTATGTGCGCGACTATGTGGTGGCGCATGAAGTGGCGCATTTGAAAGAAATGAATCATTCGCCGCGTTTCTGGGCGCATGTGAAGACATTGTCACCCGACACGGCGCGCGCGCGCCAATGGCTGCGCGATCACGGAAGAACCCTGTTGCGCTATAACTAACTCTTGACGCACATCAGGTCCGCCTCTCCCGCGCATGCGGAGCATGCTGGCGGGGGAGGTGGCCGTAGCACCGATTAGGTGCGAAGGCCGGAGGGGGTAAAAATTATTTGCCGCCGAATAAGCTGTCGAGAATCTGCTGGAACGGATCTTTCGGCGGCGGCGCTTGTGTTGCTGCCGGCGTGGCGGCCGGTGGTGTCGCAGGCGGCGCCACCAAAGGCGCCGGCATGGCAGCGATCACCGGCTGCTGGTCCGCTTCCGCCATCGCCATCAATTGGTCGCCTACCAGCGGCCTGACCGGCAGGCCATGCTCCGCGTCCGCCATGAAAGTGTGGAAAATATGCGCGGGCAGGGTACCGCCAGTGGCCTTTTTCATGGGTTGGGAATTGTCATTGCCAACCCAGACACCCGTCACCAGGTCGGCGGTGAAGCCCACGAACCAGGCGTCGTGATAATCCTGGGTGGTGCCGGTCTTGCCGGCGGTGGGGCGGTCGGCCAGCCGCGCCGATCTGCCGGTGCCGGTCAATACGACTTCGACCATCAATCCGGTCATGGCGGCGTCATTGGCGGGCGACATCACGGGATCGGGTGCCTCGGGCTTGCGCTGATAAAGCGTTTTCCCGTTGCCGGTGCAGATTCGCAGGATGGCATACGGCTTCACCCGGTCGCCGCCATTGGCGAACGAGGCGTATGCGCCGGTCAACTGCAGCGGCGTCACCCCCGATGTGCCCAGCGCCAGTGACGCCACCGCTTCCAGCGGCGTGTCGATCCCCAGCCGCCGCGCCGTGCTGGCCACGTCCTTGGGGCCCACTTCGTCGGTCAATTGCGCCGCGACCGAATTGGACGACACCGCAAAGGCCTTGGTCAGCGTAATCTCGCCCTGATATTCGCCTTCGAAATCCGACGGACGCCAGCCGTGAATGTCCACCGGCCCGTCATTCATCACGTCATTGGGCGTGCGGCCATGCTCGAAGGCGGTGAGATAGACGAACGGCTTGAACGCCGAGCCGGGTTGGCGTTT
>DATKPL010000224.1:0-5330 GCA_035524155.1 Rhizomicrobium sp. | reverse complement strand
AAATGCCGCCTTTGCCGTCTTTGTCGCCGGGATACCAGTTTTGGACGGTCGAGTATTTGATCTCCGCGCCATCGAGGGCGATCAACTCGACTACTGCCGCGTGCAACTGATTTTCGTCCCGCATCGGCGCGGTGCAGCCTTCGAGGTAGCTCACAGAAGCGCCTTCGTCCGCGACGATCAGAGTGCGCTCGAATTGGCCTGTTTCCGCCGCATTGATCCGGAAATAGGTGGACAGTTCCATGGGGCAGCGCACGCCCTTGGGCACATAGACGAAAGTGCCGTCGGAAAAGACCGCCGAATTCAGGGTGGCGAAATAATTGTCCGTCACCGGTACAACGCTGCCCAGATATTTCTGCACCAGCTCGGGATAGTCGCGGATCGCTTCCGAGATCGGGCAGAAGATAACGCCCGCTTCGTTGAGCTTTTCCTTGAAGGTGGTGGCGACGGAAACGGAATCGAACACCGCATCCACCGCGACGCCGGCCAACGCCATTTGCTCGGACAGCGGAATGCCCAGCTTGTTGTAGGTTTCCAGCAGTTTGGGATCGACTTCGTCCAATGACTGCTTCTTGGGCGTGTTCTTGGGCGCGGCATAATAATAAGCGTCCTGATAGTCGATCGGCGGATAATGCACCTTGGCCCATTTGGGTTCGCGCATGGAAAGCCAGCGGCGGAAGGCGCCAAGCCGCCATTCCAGCATCCATTCCGGCTCGTTCTTCTTGGCGGAAATAAAACGCACCGTGTCTTCGCTCAAACCCTTGGGCGCGCGCTCCATCTCGATATCGGTGACGAAGCCGTATTTGTACTTCTCGCCCAGTTCGGCGACTTGCTGTTTGGTTTCAAGAGCGGCGGAGGACATGGTTTTTCCTCACGCGGCAACGCGCGGGCGAGCCCGCTGCCAGAGTTTGACCAGGGACGCCACCACGGCGTTGGCATCATCCGGGAGCGAATTCCAACCGAAGCTGATCCGGACGGACGACAAATCGCTTACGCCCATCGCCGCCAGCACATGCGAGGCGGCGATCTTTCCCGACGAACAGGACGAGCCCGAGCTCACCATCATGCCATCGAGATCGAGTGCGATCACCATATTCTCGGCCGCCAGTCCGGGCAGCGCGACATTGGAGGTGTTGGGAAGCCGAGGCGCGTTCGCACCGAAAATCACCGCTTCCGGCACGGCCTCTTTTAGCGCGCGTTCGAAATGGCCGCGCAACGCGGCAAGATGCGCGCATTCTTCATCATTCGCCAGAACGGCTTTGGCCGCCGCACCGAGCCCGGCGATGCCGGAAAGGTTTTCCGTGCCTGCGCGGAGGCCCTTCTGCTGGCCGCCGCCCACCAATTGCGCGGCCAGCGGCGCGGTCTCGCTCACGATCAAGGCACCCACGCCTTGCGGCGCGCCCAGCTTGTGGCCGGATAACGTCATGTAGTCGCAAAGGCCGGCGTCGAGCGGAATTTTTCCGGCCGCCGTGACCGCATCGACCAGCAACAGTGCGCCGGCATCACGGCACAGGCGTGAAATTTCGGCGACAGGTTGCACCACGCCGGTTTCGTTGTTGGCGGCCATCACTGCCACAAGCGCGCGGCCTTCGCCTCTGAGCAACGCGGTCAGAGCTTTGGCATCGACGACACCATCAGCGGTCACCGGCACGATTTCCAGGCGGATATTCATGTGTTCGGCAACTGCCTCGGCAGTCTTGAGCACCGATTTGTGCTCGATGGCCGAAACCAGCAGCCGCGTGATCGGATTTCCCGCGTCTGCCGCCGCTTCCGCTGCGCCCCACAATGCCAGCGCATTGGCTTCGGTTGCGCCGCTGGTGAAGATCACGACTTCTGCCTTCGCGCCGGCCAAACGCGCCACCGCTTCGCGGGCCTCTTCGACCATCGCACGCGCGGCACGGCCGCCGGCATGGACCGACGACGGATTGCCGGTGAGCGACAAAGCACGCATCACCGCCTCGCGGGCTTCGGGCCGGAGCGGCGCCGTCGCATTGTGATCGCAATAGGGCATCGCTCAGGCCGCTTCGAAATCCGGCGCCGCCGCCCCGTCGCTGCCCACACTGTTGCCGTCGAAATCATTGCAGGGACGCGAGCGGCCCAACACCCGGCGTTCCACCACATCGGCCAGCGAAACCGACGACAGGAACACATGGATCTGCTGACCCAGTTCTTCCCAAAGATCGTGGGTGACACAGCGTGCGCCGGTTTTGGTGCAGCCCTTGGAGCCGTTGGGACTGCAACGCGTGGCCGCGATCGGCTCGTCCACGGCGACGATGATGTCGGCGATGCGCAATTCACCCGAGGGCCGGGCCAGGCGATAACCGCCGCCGGGACCGCGCACGCTGGTCACCAGTCCGCCGCGGCGGAGCTTGGCGAAAAGCTGTTCCAGATAGGAAAGCGAAATATCCTGCCGCTCGGCGATGTCGGCCAAGGCCACCGGCTTGGCTTGTTCATGGGATTCGGAACCGGCAGCGGAGTGGCCCGCCAGATCGGCCATCGCCATCACCGCATAGCGTCCCTTGGTGCTCAGCCGCATGTCCGATCTCCTTCAAATGGCGGCGTTTTTTCTTAGGTGTGAGCAGCCCCCTTGGTGTAAGAAGCGCGGCCCACTCTGGAAAAAAGCCTTAGAATCCAGTCCCAGGGGTATAGATTTCCCGACCACCATGGTCAAGTATTTGGCCATTCCTGCCTGTCTGTTTGCCAAACCATTGAGAATGAACAACTTTCTAATGATTTCGGCGACCCTAAATCCGAGTTTTCCGCTATGACAAAGTCGCAGACCCGCTCGGCGCGGAGGTTCCGTGCCTGACATCATTCTTCCCGGTTCCGCCGGCCGGATCGAAGCGCGCTACCAGCGCCAAAAGAACCCGGGCGCGCCCATGGCGCTGGTGCTGCATCCCCATCCCCAGTTCGGGGGCACCATGAACAACCCGTTGGTCTATGACCTGTTTCACATGTTCCACGGATTGGGTTGCACCACGGTGCGCTTCAATTTCCGGGGCGTGGGGCGCAGCCAAGGTACCTTCGACAATGGCTCGGGCGAATTGTCCGATGCCGCCGCCGTGCTGGATTGGATGAATACGCTTTATCCGAACCCTTCGCACGTTTGGGTTTGCGGCATTTCCTTCGGCGCTTGGATCGGCATGCAGCTTCTCATGCGCCGGCCGGAGATCACGGGCTTCGTCTCGATCGCCCCGCCGGCCAGCATGTATGATTTCGCGTTTCTGGCGCCCTGCCCGGCCTCCGGCCTGATCGTGCATGGCACCAAGGACAATGTGGTGCCGGAACCCGATGTGCAGAAGCTGGTGGATCGCTTGACCGCACAGAAGGGCATCAAGATCACTTACAACAAGATCGAAGGCGCCAACCACTTCTTCGACAAGCACGAAGCGGAAGTGGTGGAGACGGTGAAGGAATACGTCTCCAACATGATGAGCAAGCCGCGCGAGGGACGCTGATTTTCCGGCCGCTCGCCTGAGCTCGCGGCGCTCGTCGCTCGAATTGGTCCACTGGACCAATTCGTTCGCCTTCCGGCGAAGCGCTCCTTCGCCCTTTCAGGCGCTTCGCACCAAAGGGGGAGAAGGTCTCTGGAATTCCTTAGATCAAGCTTTGCGGTGGAATTTTCCGCCCGTCATGGGCTCTTTGACGCCTGTGGTTGTCGGTAGCGACAGCGGCAAGCCCTTCTTCGAGCGCATCGCCAGATAAGCAAAGCCTTCCGCTTCCATGGAATCCCCGTCCCAGCCGGCTTTTTCCGCAGAGATCACCGGCGCATTCACCCGCGCCCGCAACTGATCCATCAGGAAGGCGTTGTGGCGGCCGCCGCCACTCACCGCCCATAGCGAGGCGGGCTCGGGAAAATGCTCGCGCGCCTTTGCCAGCGCGGCGGCGGTAAAGGCCGTCAAGGTGGCGGCGCCGTCCTCCGGCGAAAGCTCCGCCACCGCCTCCATGCCGAAATCCAGCCGGTCCAGCGATTTGGGCGGCACGCGGGCAAAGAAGGGATGCGCCAGCATCCTGTCCAGCGCGGCATCGTTGATCTTGCCACTCCGCGCAAAGATTCCGCCTTCGTCCAGATGCTTGCCATGATGCCTGAGCATCCAGTCATCGATCGGCGCGTTGCCCGGTCCGGTATCGAACGCCAGGATTGTGTCGTCGCTTATATAAGTGACTTGCGCTACGCCGCCGATATTCACGATCACCACCGGCAGCGCCAGGCCCAGTTTCTTCGCCATGGCGGCGTGATAGAGCGGCATCAGGGGTGCACCCTGGCCGCCGGCCTTCACATCGGCGCTGCGAAAATCATTGACCACATCGATGCCGGTAAGCCGGGCCAGAAGCGCGCCGTCGCCGATCTGCCAGGTCCAGTGCTGCTCGGGCCGGTGCAGGATGGTCTGACCATGAAACCCCAGCAGCGAGACCTGATCCGGTGTCAGGCCTGCCTTCTTGAGCAGTGCCCTCACCGCCTCGGCATGGGCTTCGGTCAAAAGCCGCTCGGCATCGCGGATCGAATAGGGCACCGGCGCGCCTTCCGCCACACCGCGCGCGTCCTGCAGCGCCACCCGCAACAGGGCTCGGGCCTCCCCGTCATAGGGGATGGTGAGACCGGCCAGGGGCCGCACCATCTCCTCGCCATCGGTCTCGATCAGGGCCGCATCCACGCCATCGAGCGAAGTCCCGCTCATCAAACCGATGACTTTCGAAATTTCCGCCATCTATGCTATTGCCCGCTGGTCAATTTGGACCCCCATCTGTCACAGCTCGAATCGGCGCTGCCGACACCTCGCTGTGACATCTTCCCCCACTAATAGCTTCGCTATGTGGGGGAAGAAAGTCAGAGTATTTGGTATGCCTGCTGCGCCGCAATTCCAGTCCGCCTTTCTCAAGAATTTCGCCGCGCGCGGCGCCTATTATGATTGCTCGGCGCCGGCTGAGCTTGACGCCCTGTTCGGACGCGAACGCGTCACCGCCTATATCGGCTTCGATTGCACCGCCGACAGCCTGCATATCGGCCATATGATCCAGCTGATGACCTTGCGCCGGCTGCAGCAGGCCGGGCACAAGCCCATCCTGCTGATGGGCGGCGGCACCACCAAGGTCGGCGATCCCTCCGGCAAGGACGAAACCCGCCAGCTTCTGACCGTGGCCCAGATCGAGGCCAACAAGAAAAGCATCCTTTCCAGCATTCGGCATATGCTGAAGTTCGGCGATGGCCCGTCCGACGCCTTGATGGCGGACAATGCCGAGTGGCTGGACAAGCTGGAATACCTCCCTTTCCTGCGCGAGGTGGGCCGGCACTTTTCCGTTAATCGCATGCTCACCATGGACAGCGTGAAGCT
>DATKPL010000223.1:0-6660 GCA_035524155.1 Rhizomicrobium sp. | reverse complement strand
GGTCGAAGGGCTGCAATCGCAGGTGGACCGCAACGCCTCGATGCATCTTTTGGGTCGGGGCGCGCTCAGCCTGCATCAATATCTCTGCCCCGAGAAATCGCCCGCCGATCAGCTCAACGAGATCGACAGCACCGTGGCGATTATCCGGGCTCGTTCCCAGACGACCGCGGCGCTGGCAAGCTAACCGGGTCAAAATCAGGCTTTCTGCCGGGTTCCAAGGCCCTGCTTCCCATTTGGTCTGCTTTGTTCTAAGACCCCGGCCCTAATCCCCGGACCCGGACCGTACCCCATGCAGACCATCCTTGTTTTCGCCGAACTGGTGATCGCCGTGGCGCTGATCATCTTCGTTCTGCTGCAGCGTTCGGAAGGTGGCGCGCTGGGAATTGGCGGCGGGGGCGGCGGACTTGGCGGCCTGTTCAGCCCGCGGGGCGCGGCCGACACGCTCACCCGCACCACCGCGATCCTGGCGGCCCTGTTCTTTCTCACCTGCCTCGGACTCAATTTGCTGGCGCTGCATGGCCGCAACGAGCAATCGATTCTCGACGCGCCGGTGACCAGCCAGGGCCCGGCGACCGCGCCCAAGCCCAAGGCACCCGCTCCGGTCGTGCCCGCCGGTCCTTCAGTACCTAAGCCACAATAACGCGCGGGCCTATTGGCCCCTGAGTGCGTTGCGCGTCCTCACGTGCTGTGCGCACGCTCCGGGCGCCGCTCCTGCTCAGGTGCCAAAATTCCTCGCGCTTTTGGCAACTTGTGGGCAGCCAAAAATTTTCTTTTTTTGTGCTTGAGCTGGGCCGCCTGTTTCGACATGTTGGCCTCCCATGGCCCGGTTAATCTTCATCACCGGCGGCGTGGTCTCTTCCCTCGGAAAAGGTCTGGCGTCCGCCGCTCTCGGCGCGTTGCTTCAAGCGCGCGGTTACAAAGTTCGCCTTCGCAAGCTCGATCCTTATCTGAATGTCGATCCGGGCACGATGAGCCCGTTCCAGCATGGCGAAGTCTATGTCACTGACGACGGCGCGGAGACCGATCTGGATCTGGGCCATTATGAGCGCTTCACCGGTGTCTCGGCGCTGAAGTCCGACAATGTCACCTCGGGGCGCATCTACAGCCAGGTGATCGAGAAGGAGCGCAAGGGCGGCTATCTGGGCCGCACCGTGCAGGTGATCCCGCACGTCACCGACATGATCAAGGAATTCGTTATGGCCGACAGTGACGGCCTGGATTTCCTTCTGGTCGAGATTGGCGGCACGGTGGGCGACATCGAGGGCCTGCCGTTCTTTGAAGCCATCCGCCAGCTTCACAACGATCTGGGGCGCGGTCAGACCGCGTTCATCCATCTGACGTTGGTGCCCTATATCGAGGCGGCGGGCGAACTCAAGACCAAGCCCACCCAGCACAGTGTCAAGGAATTGCGCGCTATCGGCATCCAGCCGGACATTCTTCTCTGCCGCGCGTCCCATCCCATTCCCGACGAAGAGCGGCGCAAGATCGGCCTGTTCTGCAATCTGCCGGCCGAGCGGGTGATCCCGGCGCTCGATGTGGACACGATCTATCGCGTGCCGATCGCCTATCACGAGGTGGGATTGGACACGCAATTGCTGCGCGTCTTCGGGCTGGAGAATGCGCCGCCGCCCGATCTGTCGCGCTGGCAGGCGGTGGTGGAGCGGGTGAAGAACCCCGAAGGCGAAGTGCGCATCGCCGTGGTGGGCAAATACATGCAGGTCAAGGACAGCTACAAATCGCTGTCCGAGGCGCTGGTGCATGGCGGTCTCGCCAACAATGTGCGCGTCCATCTCGATTGGATCGATTCCGAAGTGTTCGAGCGCGACGATGCCGCGTCGTTCCTGGAGAATGTGAGCGGCATCCTGGTGCCGGGCGGCTTCGGCGAGCGCGGCACCGAAGGCAAGATCGAAGCGGTGAAATTCGCCCGCCAGAAGAATGTGCCGTTTTTCGGCATCTGCTACGGCCTGCACATGGCGGTGATCGAGGCGGCGCGCGACCTGGCGGGCCTGGAAGGGGCGGGCACCACCGAGATCGGCCAGCCCAAGCATCCCGTGATCGGGCTGATGACGGAATGGACCAAGGGCAACGAGAAGGAAACGCGCAGCGCCGACGGCGATCTGGGCGGCACCATGCGGCTGGGCGCCTATCCGGCCGTGCTCAAGCCCGGCTCACGGGTGGCGGAGGCCTATGGCACCACCGAGATCAGCGAGCGCCATCGCCACCGCTACGAAGTGAATGTGAACTACGCCAAGCAATTGGCCAAGCATGGCATGGAAGTCTCGGGTTGGTCGCCGGATGGGAGGCTGCCGGAGATCATGGAGATTCCCGACCATCCCTGGTTCATCGGCGTGCAATTCCATCCGGAATTGAAATCGCGCCCGCTGGAGCCGCATCCGCTCTTCACCGGCTTCATCGCCGCCGCCGTACAAAAGAGCCGCCTGGTTTGAAGGCGTTCCACGTGCTCCAAAGCGCCATAGTGCTGAGTCGGGTTGCCCTGTCGATGGATTTTAATTGGAATCTGCGGGCCGAAGGCCGCGCAAGCGAATAGCCTGAGGCCTGCATTACCTTGGCATGGGGATGTAGCCCGGCGGGTGCGCCACAACGCGTCCCGAGCGGCTCAGCGTCGGCTGCTGCGCCTGGTTCTGAATCTGCTGCTGTGTCTGGTTCTGGTTGTTGTGGGCCGCATTGGCCTCATTCTGGATCGCCTGGTCGGATTGCTGCTGCAGTTGCTGAGGTGTGGGCGGCAGGGTCTGAGCCCCAGCAGGAGCACTGATCAGCAAACATGCGGCGACTGCGCAAATCTGTTTCATCATTCAATTATAACAGATAAGGACGGAACCCTGTTCCTTAAAGATCGAACGGTTAGCTTTGCCGCCTGAGCCCGCCTTCGCGCTCCTTTTCCTGTTGAAGCGCCATCGACCGAACCCGCAAAAGTTCCCGCCGCGCCACCAGGCCCACCAATTTCCCGCTTTCGCGCGAAATCACGGGAATGCGGCTGGCGCCGGTTTCCGACATGCGGTCGGCGACCACGCCGGTCAGCTCGTCGGCATACGCCGTCACCATTTCGGATTTTAAATCCGCCAGGGTTTCATCCGCTTTCCAGCCTTCGCGCGCCCAGCGCAGCATGTCGGCCCGCGAGACCATGGCGGTGACGCGGCCTTTTTCGTCCTCAACGGGATAGCTTTTGTGGCGATCGCCCTTGGCGAAGAATTCCATCGCCTCCTTGACTGCCATGCCGGCAGAGAGGGACTCGACCGGCGTGGCCATGATATCGCTCACGCGCATCACGTCGAACGGGTCCACCACATATTCGCGGGTGAGATGAAGGCCCCGCCGCGCGATTCGTTCGGTAAGGATGGAACGCGGCATCGCCAGCACGGTAAAGCCGAAACCCGCGACCGAGGCGACGAAAAGCTGGGGCAGAAGATGCGGATTGCCGGTGAGTTCGACCGCGAAGATAGTCGAAGTCAACGGCGCGCGCATGGTGCCGCCCAGGATCGCGGTCATGCCGATGAGCGCCCAGAAGCCGGAATCGCCAAACGGCATCAGATGACTTTCCAGTGCACCCAGCGCGCCGCCCAGGATCAACAGCGGCGCCAGCACGCCGCCCGATGTGCCGGAGGAAAGGGCTGCGACCCAGACCAGCGCCTTGTCCCATAACAAGGTGGTCGCCGCGCCAAGCCCGATACCGCCCGCCAGCAAGTCGCGGATATTGTCATAGCCCACACCCAGGACTGCGGGGTCGGCCAAGCCGCCAAGGCCCACCACAACGCCGCCCAGGGCCGGCCACCACATCCAATGGATAGGCAGGCGGCGGAAAAGATCCTCGACGCCATACAAGACCAAGGTGAGGATGGATGATTGTGCGCCCGCGACCAATCCAGCCGCCACGCAGAGACCCAAACCCCACCAGGGCATTGCGACGGCGCCCAGATAAGGAAAAAGCGCGCCGCTCCCGATCAGGAATGGCCGCCAGGCGAATGACACCGCCGACGCCACGCTGACGGGAATGAAGCTTCTGGGCTTCCATTCGAACAGCAGCAATTCCACCGCCAGCAGCACCGAAGCGATAGGCGTACCGAACACGGCGGTCATGCCGGCGGCAGCGCCCGCCACCAACAGGCTTTTGCGCTCCGCTGCGCTTAGATGAAACATCTGGGCGAACAGCGAACCCAAGGCGCCGCCCGTCATGATGATGGGGCCTTCGGCGCCGAACGGTCCGCCGGTGCCGATGGAAATGGCCGAGGAGAGCGGCTTGAGCAGCGCGACTTTGGGCTCGATGCGGCTTCGCCCGATCAGGATCGCTTCGATCGCTTCGGGAATGCCATGGCCGCGGATTTTCTCCGATCCGTAGCGCGCCATCAGGCCGATAATGATGCTGCCGGCGACTGGAATCGCCACGGTGTAGAGCGGCAGATGCGCGGGCATGGGCATCAGCACGGTGCCGAAGCGGTGGTAATAGGCGAAGTTGGTGATGATCGCGATCAGCCTCAGCAGCACCCAGGCGGCGAGCGCGCCGAAGGTGCCGGTGACCGCGGCCATGGCCGCCAATTGCAGCATGCGCGGCGTGGCCGTGAAGTCGCGCAAATGGTCGGTAATCTTCTGTTCGGATTCCATGAGAAAATCGTTGCCGAGGTGGAGGCAGCCGTTTATATCGCACTACGACATAAATCAACCGGTGCGATGGCAAAGCGAAAGGAAAGACCGCTAAGTTCGGTGGATTATCGCGCCCTGGCGGAAATCCGCCGTGGCATGCGCCAATTCCTGGAATTCAGCGCCGTAGCGGCTGAGGACGCCGGCCTCACGCCCGCCCAGCATCAGGCACTTCTTGCCATCAAGGGCATGCCGGGCCCTGTGACGGTGGGGGCGCTGGCGGACTGGTTGGGAATCAAGCCCCACAGCGCGGTGGGCCTGGTCGACCGGCTGACCCGGCAGAAGCTGGTGGTGCGCATACAGGACGCCGGGGATCGCCGGCGCGTGCATCTCGAACTGACACCCGGCGCGGAACGGACGCTGGCGGTCCTGTCGCGGGTGCACCGCGCCGAACTGCGCCGTTTCTCGCGCGTGCTGGCGCCGCTCCTGGCGGTTCTGCGCTGAAAAGTGCGGGTTTTGATCTTGGACCGGGGCTTCTTTAGACTGTCCCCATGAACACCAATCCCGTGATCCACCCCAACGCGGTGGTGAAGCTCAAATCGGTCGAGATCGGCAATGAGCAAAAGCTGGCCGTGATCGCCGGACCCTGTCAGCTGGAAAGCCGTTCCCATGCCTTCGACATGGTGGGCGCGCTGAAAGAGATTTGCGACCGGTTGGATGTGGGTTTGGTTTACAAGACCAGCTTCGACAAGGCCAACCGCACCAGCGGTACCTCGGCGCGCGGCATGGGCCTGGAGAATGCGCTTCCCATCTTTCAGGACATCCGCAGCCGCTTCGGCGTGCCGGTCCTGACCGATGTGCATGAGCGCGATCAATGCGCCGCCGTCGCCCAGGCCGTGGATGTGCTGCAGATCCCTGCGTTTCTATGCCGCCAGACCGATCTTCTGGTTGCCGCCGCCCATACCGGCAAGGCGGTGAATGTGAAGAAGGGCCAGTTCCTGGCGCCGCAGGACATGAAGAACGTGATTGCCAAGATCACCGGTGCGGGCAATCCCAATGTGCTGGCGACCGAGCGTGGCGTGAGTTTCGGCTACAACACGCTGGTCAGCGACATGCGGGCGCTACCCATCATGGCGGCGTTCGGCGCGCCGGTGGTGTTCGACGCCACGCACTCGGTGCAGAACCCCGGCGGGCAGGGCGATCGCACGGGCGGCGACCGCGCCATGGTGCCGTATCTGGCGCGCGCGGCCGTGGCGGCGGGTGTTGCCGCCGTCTTCATGGAAGTGCATCAGGATCCCGACCGCGCCCCGTCGGACGGACCCACCATGGTCAAGCTCAAGGACTTCCCGGCGCTGCTGGAGCAGCTGGTGGAAATCGACCGCGTGGTAAAAAAACGCGGCGCCTAAACTAACGCTTGGCGAAGCTTGGTCGTGACCCTCCTCCCCTTCGGCGCGTAGCACCTGGAAGGAGAGGTGCCCGTAGCAGTGCTTGCGATGCGAAGGGCGGAGGGGTTTATAAAATTAACTCGCTGTTGCGGCCATCCAGCTGACAATCACGCCCCAGATCGACAGAACCAGAAGCGCCAGGGTTGCGATCGCGGCGATCATGAAGCCCAAGCCCCGTTTGCTGGCTTCCCTGTTGTAGCCCACGGTGTAGAGAAAGCGGGCAATGCACCAGACCAAGCCCAGCGCTGCCGGTATCCAGCCATGAAAATAAAGCGTCGCCACCCATAGAAGCGGCAGGAAGATCACCACTTGTTCGATGGTGTTGGCCTGGGCGCGCAGCGCGCGCTCAACATCCGGGTGACCGGTCATCGCGGGCGGCCAGATGTTATGGCGCTTGCGGGCCGGACCCACCATCACCATGGCATGGATCAAGACAAACGCCGTCAGGATGGTGACGGCGGCACTGAGGATCGTGGCAGGCGATGAAAGCATCTGTCCCCCAAAAGAAAAAAGCCCCGCGCCAGAAACGGCGCGGGGCTGAGCCTAACCGATCTTTAGCGCGTAGGGGGAGGGGTTTCGCGCTGGGCCAGGCGTTGCTCGATGCGGTTCTTGCGGGCGGGGG
>DATKPL010000222.1:0-2114 GCA_035524155.1 Rhizomicrobium sp. | reverse complement strand
CGGATGGGCGCGCTGATGATGGCGCCTCTGTTGCTGGCGAGCGTGGTGGGGGCAGGGTTCCTGCTGCATGAAATCGCCGTGTTGATTTCCGGCCATGCCGATCCATCCTTCGCGCATCCCTGGGCGCTGAGGCTGGCGTTGTTCTTTGGCGTCTGGGCCGTGGCGCTGGCGGCGACGTGGTTTCAGGCGGGCGTGATCGATGCGTGGCTCTGGATTTCCGGCCTGGGCATCGTGGCGGCTTCACTGGCGCCCGGCCTTAGTCCATATTTTCTGTTTCCGTCCCTGGTCGCCACGATCCTGCTGCTTGTGACAGCGCGAATGGGCGAAGGTGCGTGGCGTTTTGCGGCCTGGATTGGCGCGCTGGCGTGTGCCTTCACCTGGCTCAATCTCGCCGCGAGCGGGGAAGCGATCATGGGTCTGGTCGCCCATCCGCTTTTCACGGTGAGCGCCGGATTTGCCCTGATCCCTTTGCTACCCCTGATGACCAGGAAAGGCGCAGGCTTTTCGACCTTGGCTTCGGCGGGACTGGCGCTTGTGTTTGCGGTTGTGGCCGGGTTTCTGCCCCCGTTCAGCCCGGCCTCGCCCGAGCGCCTCAATATCCACTATGTGGAACGCAACGGCCACGCCACCTGGATTGCCGATCCTGTGACACGCCTGCCGAAGACTTTGGCAAGCGCCGGGCATTTTTCCGGCATCAGCAGGCTCCCTTTGTTTGGCCGGGGCTATCTGGGCGATGCTGGAGCCGCGGAGAATGCTCTGCCGGACGCCACGGTAAGTCGCAACGGCGGTCATGTGACGATTGCGATGCATGGTTCATCCCAGGCCGACGGCATGATGCTGATTTTCCCGACACCGCTCACGCTCGAAAGCGTCGGCGATCAGTCCTTTGTGAACATGCCGCCTTTGACGCGCATGACCTGCGACACGCCGGATTGCGCCAGCGCCATCGTCACTTTTGCCGGCAACCCGCCCACGGCATTCGACGTTGTCGAAGTTCGCCGCGGCCTTCCGGCCAAAGGCAAGCCGGTATTGGAAGCGCGGCCGGACGATGCGGTGCCGTCCGGATCCGGCGATGAGACTTTCCTGGTCCGGCACGTCACCGTTCCCGGCGGCTAAACATCCACGTTGGTGGCGAAGGACGCGTTTTCCTGAATGAACTGGAAACGCAGTTCGGCCTTTTTGCCCATCAACCGTTCGACCATGTCTTCGGCTTCTTCGCCGTCGGCGACCTCGACCTTGATCAAGGTGCGATGCCCAGGTTTCATGGTGGTGTCGCGCAATTGTTGCGGCATCATCTCGCCCAGGCCCTTGAAGCGGGAAATCTCCACCTTGGCGTTGGCGCGGAATTCGCTTTTGAGCAGCCGGTCGCGGTCGGCTTCATCGCGGGCATAGATCGTCTTTGGGCCTTGGGCCAGGCGATAGAGCGGCGGCATGGCGAGATAGAGATGGCCGCTCGTGATCAGGTCCGGCATCTCGCGATAGAAGAAGGTGAGCAGCAGCGAGGCGATATGGGCGCCGTCGACATCGGCGTCGGTCATCACGATCACGCGCTCATAGCGCAGATCGGGCTCGCTGTATTTGGCGCCCGTGCCGCAACCCAGCGCCTGCACCAGATCGGACAATTCCTGGTTCTGCTGCAGCTTGCCTTGTCCGGCACTGGCGACGTTGAGGATCTTGCCGCGGAGCGGAAGGATCGCCTGGGTGGCGCGGTCGCGCGCCTGCTTGGCGCTGCCGCCGGCGGAATCGCCTTCGACCAGGAAAATCTCGGTGCCTTCGGCGGCGTCGCGGGTGCAATCGGCCAGCTTGCCGGGCAATCGCAGCTTGCGGGTGGCCGCCTTGCGCGAAACTTCCTTTTCCTGGCGCTTCTTCAGGCGGTCCTCCGCCTGGTCGATCACGAAATCGAGCAGCTTGTCGGCTTCGGCCGGGCTTTCCGCCAGCCAGTGGTCGAAATGATCGCGCACCACGGTTTCCACCAGGCGCTGGGCGTCCGGGCTGGACAACTTGTCCTTGGTCTGGCCCTGGAATTCCGGTTCGCGAATGAAGACCGACAAGACCGCGCAGGCGCCCTCCATCACGTCATCGGCGGTGATGAGCGCGGTCTTGCGGTTGTTGGC
>DATKPL010000221.1:0-8750 GCA_035524155.1 Rhizomicrobium sp. | reverse complement strand
TTCGGGCATCCCGCCTACCGATTCCAAAACCAACCGCCCGGCGGTCAATCGTGACCGTTCGGGAAGACCGGCAGCCCCCTCTTCAATTGAAGAACCGCTGTTTGGCATGCACACACGCACGAAGGACTGATTTACATGGCTCGCGCCGCAACCCAGACCAAGACTCTCGTCCACGAATCCATTTCCACCCCCAGCCGCGACGATTTCGCGGCCATGCTCGAGCAGAGCTTCCAGACGCAGTCGCCCCAGGAAGGCGCCGTCATCAAGGGCAAGGTGGTCGCCATCGAAAACGACTTTGCCATGGTGGATGTCGGCCTCAAGACCGAGGGCCGCGTGCCGCTGAAGGAATTCGCCATGCCGGGCGTGCCCGCCAATGTGCAGGTGGGCGATGACGTCGAAGTCTATCTCGAGCGCGTCGAGAATGCCTTGGGCGAAGCCGTGCTGTCGCGCGACAAGGCGCGCCGCGAGGAAAGCTGGATCAAGCTGGAGAAAGCCTTCAACGACCAGACCCGCGTCACCGGCGTGATCTTCGGCCGCGTCAAGGGCGGCTTTACTGTGGACCTCGACGGCGCCGTGGCGTTCCTGCCCGGCAGCCAAGTCGATGTCCGTCCCACCCGCGATGTGGGCCCGCTGATGAAACAGGCGCAGCTGTTCCAGATCCTGAAAATGGATCGCCGCCGCGGCAACATCGTGGTTTCGCGCCGCGCCGTCCTGGAAGAACGCCGCGCCGAAGAGCGCACCTCGCTGGTCGCCAGCTTGCAGGAAAAGCAGGTGGTCGAAGGCGTGGTCAAGAACATCACCGACTATGGCGCCTTCGTCGATCTGGGCGGCGTGGACGGCCTGTTGCATGTCACCGACATCGCCTGGCGTCGCGTCTCGCATCCGACCGAAGTTTTGTCGGTGGGCCAGACCGTCACCGTGCAGATCATCAAGATCAACCACGACACCCAGCGCATCAGCCTGGGCATGAAGCAGCTCCAGACCGATCCCTGGGAAGGCGTCGCTGCCAAATATCCGGTGGGCGTGCAGTTCAAGGGCAAGGTCACCAACGTCACCGACTATGGCGCCTTTGTGGAGCTGGAGCCAGGCGTCGAAGGCCTGGTCCATGTCAGCGAAATGTCCTGGGTGAAGAAGAACCTCGCGCCGTCCAAGCTGGTCGCGCCGGGCACCGAGGTCGATGTGCAGGTGCTGGAAGTCGATTCCAACAAGCGCCGCATTTCGCTGGGCCTGAAGCAGACCCAGGAGAATCCCTGGTCGGGCTTCACCGGCCGCCACCCGGTGGGCAGCACCATCGAGGGCGAGATCAAGTCGATCACCGAGTTCGGCCTGTTCGTCGGCCTGGACAGCGACATCGACGGCATGGTGCACCTCTCCGACCTCTCCTGGTCCAAGCCGGGCGAGGAAGCCATCAAGGACTATCAGAAGGGCCAGATGGTCAAGGCCAAGGTGCTGGACATCGACGTCGAGAAGGAACGCGTTTCGCTGGGCATCAAGCAGCTTGAATCCGACCCGATCGAGAAGGCGGGCGCGGGCGGCGGTGCGCTGAGGAAGAACCAGATCGTCACGGCGACCGTCACCGAAGTGAATGACGGCGGCATCGAAGTGTCGCTGGCCGACGGGGTGAAGAGCTTCATCCGCCGCGCCGACCTGGCGCGGGACCGCAACGATCAGCGCCCCGAGCGTTTCGGCAAAGGCGACAAGATCGACGCCATGGTCACCTCGGTCGACAAGGCCACCCGCAAGGTATCGCTCTCCATCAAGGCCCGCGAAGTGGCCGAAGAAAAGGAAGCGGTGGCGCAGTTCGGTTCGTCGGATTCCGGCGCATCGCTGGGCGACATCCTGGGCGCGGCGCTCAAGAAGAAATCGAAGAAAGACGACGAGTAAGCGTAGGTCTGCTTTCTGAGATTGGGGCGTGCGGTTTTTCCGTGCGCCCCTTTTCTTTGCCCCCATCTGTCTTTCTCGGGATAAACCCTCGAAAGACATCTTCCCCCATCATGGGCTTCGCCCAATGGGGGAAGAAAGCTAGTGTGTGCTTCGGGAGCGGGAACCAAACATCATGCTCGTGTGTTTGGCTCCAGAATCATGTTCTGTGTGGATTTCAACCGAGGAGCATTTCATGGCTGCGAAAAAGAAGAGCGTGTTGGCCCAGCGGGTCAATGAACTGGAAGACGCGGTGACCCGCCTGTTCACCGGCGAGCCGCCCGCGCCCAAGCGCAAGAAAGCCAAGCGCAAGGCAAAGCCCAAGGCTGCCAAGGCCAAAGCCGCCGTGAAGAAGGCCGGCCGCAAGGTGAAGAAGGCCGCCAAGAAGGTCGCCCGCAAGGCTAAGCGCAAAGCGCGCCGCTAAGCGACGCCGAAAAGTTTGTGCAAAGGGCGCGGCAGTCAAGACAGCCGCGCCCTTTTGCATGCGCAGGCTTTGTCGTACGTTAGAGTACCGATTTTACAGGGGCTTTCATGCGCAATTGGTCGTTCTCACTGGTCATCGCCGCGGTGTCATTGTCCGTGGCGCCCGCTTTCGCCGCCGACCTGGTCTATGTGCAAGGCGGCGCGACGCAAGGTACCGATCCCGCCCAGCCCACGCCCGTGCTCCAGGGCGAGCGCTTCCGCAGCTTCGTCTTCAATCTCGACAAGACGCCGAATGCGCAGCTGCACCTGGAAGGTATCGACAATGTGGTGGTGCTGGAAGGTGAGGCCACCCTGGTCTATGGCGGCGAGATGAGCGACAGCCACATGATCTCCGAGGGAGAATTCCAGGGCGCGGGCCTGAAAGGCGACACCAGGAGCGTGGAGCTGCACGCCAACGACATGGTCCAGATCCCGGCGGGCATGCCGCAATGGATCAAACCGCACGGCCATATCCGCTATGTCGTCTTCCGGGTGCCGGGACGCAAGGACTAAGTGCGCGAACCTTGATACAGTTACAGGCCTGCCTCCCTGCGCGCGCTATGCGCGCTGGCAGGGGAGGTGCCCGTAGCACGCTCTCGAGCGTGCGTAGGGCGGAGGGGTAATAAAAATCAGGGGAGCATCATGAAACGCAGACATTTTTTGGCGGGCGCAGCCGGCGTTGCCGCCGCCACCGCAGTCTTGCCGGCCGCAGCCCAGACCGGGCGCGGCTTCGATTTCATCCAGGTGGATGTCTTCACCCAAACCCCGCTGGCCGGAAATCCGCTGGCCTGCTTCCCCAATGCCAATGACCTGAGCGATGACCAGATGCAGGCCATCGCCCGCGAGCTCAATCACTCCGAAACGACGTTCGTCCTGTCCCCAACGGCAGGCGGCGATGCCAGGGTGCGCATCTTCAGCACCACGGCCGAACTGCCTTTTGCCGGTCATCCCACTTTGGGCACGGCTTATGTGATGGCCAAGACCAGGCCCGGCAAGACCGCGCTGGTGCTGGAGGAAAAAGTCGGGCCCATTCCCGTCACCCTCGAGCGCCGGCCCGACGGCATGTTCGTGGAGATGACCCAGAACGAGCCGGTGTTCGGCGCCAAGGCCGATCCCAAGATGCTGGCCGATGCCTTGGGCTTTGGCGTGGACGAGATCGACAGCCGTTATGCGCCGCAAATGGTCTCGACCGGATCGAATTTCCTGATCGTGCCGCTCAAAAGTGCATCGACTTTGGCCAAACTGACTTTGGGCCGTCAATTGCCGCCCGATCAGCGCAATGTCTTCCGCGGCGGCGTCTATTATGTGGTGACCGGCGAGCCCGAGATCGAAACCCGCCTGTTGGGCGCCACCAGCGAGGATCCCGCCACCGGCAGCGCAGTGGGTTGTGCTGCCGCTTTCCTGGTCCAGAATGGCATCCGCAAGCCGGACGAGCGCATTGCCGTGCATCAAGGCCGTTTCGTCAACCGGCCCAGCATTCTTTACGTCCGCGCGGGCATGGCAAACGGCAAAGCCGCCAAGGTACAGGTCGGCGGTTATGTGGTGGATGTGATGCGCGGCCGGTTTACGATCTGAGGCGCGTCAACGCGCTTCCTGGGGTATCGCGACGACCTTCGGGCCGCGTCTTGCCCAGAACAGGTTCAGCGCCAGTCCCGCCAGCACCAGGACGCCCGCGCCGATCTTCCAGTCTTGCAGCGGCTCACCCAATATCAGCGCCGAGGCGGCAAAGCCCACCACTGGCACCAGCAGCGACAGGGGCGCCACCGTGGCGGCGGGATAGCGCGCATGCAGCCATGCCCAGACGCCATAGCCGAACATGGTGTTGCCAGCGCTTTGGTAGAGGATCACGGCCCATGTGCTCCAACCCGCATGCGCCAGGCCGTTCGCCATCGCCGGCCAGCCTTCGCGCCACAGCGAGAGAAGATAAAGCGGCGGCACCGAGAATAGGCTGGCCCACACCACATAGGCCAGCGCATTCACCTTGCCGGCTTCCTTGCTCGCCTGGTTGGCCAGGGCCCAGCTTGCCGCCGCGCCCAGAGTGAGAACCAGGCCCGTGATGGTCGCGCCTTTTCCGTTATGCGCCACGATCACGCCCATGCCGGCCAGGGCCAGCGCGAATGCCATCAACTGATAGGGCTTGAGCCGCTCGTTGCTGCGAACCATCGACAGCGCCACGGTGAAAAAGGCCTGCATCTGGATCACCAGCGAGGCCAGGCCCGGCGAGATCATCCCGTTCATGGCGATGAACAAAAGGCCGAACTGGCCCAACCCGATCGCCAACCCATAGAACGCAAGATTGGCCCACGAAACCTTCGGTTTTGGCAGGAAGAACACCATCGGCAACAGCACGAAGGTGAAACGCAGCGAGGCGAAGAGCAGGGGTGGCAGGCTGTTCAGCCCGATGCGGATCACCGCGAAATTGACGCCCCAGACCAGGATCACCAGCAGCGCCACGGCCAGGTCGCGGAGAGACAGATGGGATTGCACGCGTCACCTCGATTTGTGCTTCGAATATAAAGCGGCCGGGGAGCTTCAGCCCCGCGATCTCTGCATGTCAGAAGCGAAATGTGGAAGCTCCTCACCCTGAGCTTGTCGAAGGGTGAGGGCGGCACCATCCATCAGCGCGTCCTTCATGCTTCGACAAGCTCAGCATGAGGGGATCACGTTAGGTAGGCTGTTGCGAACAGGGCAATCCCCACTGCGCCCAATCCCATCGCCGTGAACCAGAATGTCCGGCGGCGCGTGATGATCGCCACGGTGGAAAGGGCGATGCCGATTTCGACCAGAGTGGCCGCGCCGGTCAGCCAGTGATGGCGATTCTCGTGTTGGGTGCTGCCGGCGACATGCAGATCGCGCTCCTTTTCGGCGTCTTCGGCCTTCTCCTTGGCCTTGTCCTGGGCGCCGCGCTCGCTCTGGCTGTCTTTGCGGAAATGGGCCAGGCCGTTTTCGGCGGCGATGTCATACATATGCCGCTTCAGGCTGTCGGCCTGATACTCGTTCCAGGAATCGGTGGCCCGGTCCTGGGCCAGAACCGCCTCGGATGATTCGGTGATGGCCCGGCCATTCTCTACCGTCTCCAGGCTGCCGGCCCCCGCCGCCAAGACCGCCAGGATCGCGACCGTGATGGAAACCCGCGAAATATAAGGGTCGCGCGCGTGGGCGGCGTGTTCGGCATCCTCGGCATGTTCGTGCGCTTCCAGCGCGGGATCGTGCTCCATGGCCCCTCCGATGTCGGCAGGCAGGGACTTTATCGGCCGCCCGCAGGCGGGTGAAGGCGGCCCTGAGGGGCTCCCAAGAGCCTCCCATAAGGTTAAGGAGGGCAGGGAAAAAGCCTGAATTTTCAGATGGTTCCCGTTGACGCCGGTCTAACCCTCTGACAATTTAATGCGAACCGGACGGCGTTACCCGTCCGGGGGCAATGTCCCGTAGGGGCTGGGATGATCAAATCGGAACTAGTGGCGCGGCTGACCGCGCGATATCCGCACCTGTACCACCGCGATGTGGAGCGGATCGTCACGACCGTGCTGGACAATATCACCAAGGCCTTGTCGGAAGGCCATCGCGTGGAACTGCGCGGTTTCGGCGCCTTCTCGGTCAAGGTTCGGCCATCGCGCATGGGCCGCAATCCCCGCACCGGCGAGCCGGTATCGGTGGGCGAGAAACGCGCGCCCTTTTTCCGCACCGGCAAGGAATTGCGCGAAAGACTGAACGGCGGTAACGGGAAGGCGTGAGGAGCGTCGGCCAGGAAAAGTGAGAGCCTGCGAAGCAGGCGAGCGGTTTTCCGAGCGGCGCCGGAGGCGCCAATTATTAATGGGCGCATCCGCGCCCGATACGCGCGACCAAAGAAAAGCCCGTGAACCCGAATCCCGTCTTCGTCGCCCTCGACACCACCGATCTCAATCTCGCCCGTGATCTGGCCGCGCGGCTGAAGCCGTATATCGGCGGCTTGAAGCTGGGCCTGGAATTCTTCTCCGCTCACGGACCCCAGGGCGTGAAGGCCTTCACCGGCATGGGCGTGCCGGTCTTCCTGGATCTCAAATTCCACGACATTCCCAACACGGTGGCGGGTGCGGCGCGCGCTGCCGCCGGCCTGGGCGTGGACATCCTCAATGTTCATGCGGCGGGCGGCGAGGCGATGATGAAGGCGGCCCGCGAAGCCGCCCACAGCGTCAACCCCAAGGCCAAAGTGATCGCGGTGACGGTGCTGACCAGTCTCAACGACAATGATCTTGCCGCGGTAGGCCAGCGCGGTCCCGCCGAGGAACAGGTGCTGCGGCTGGCAACGCTCACGCGCGATTGCGGGCTCTTGGGCGTGGTCTGCTCGGCGCACGAGATCACGCCGCTGCGCAAATCGCTCGGTCCAGACTTCCTGCTGGTGGTGCCGGGCATCCGGCCCGCGGGTGCGGCGGTGGGCGATCAGAGTCGCGTGATGGGACCCAAAGAGGCGCGCGATCTGGGCGCCAGCATCCTGGTGATCGGCCGGCCCATTACCGGGGCGCCCGACCCCGCGCAAGCTGCCCGCGAGATCGCCCAAAGCCTTGGTGTTTCCGGGGGTTAATGCCCCCATTGGCCCTTGCTTGATTTTGCTTTTGGCCAAGCCCATAAGCCCAGCCTCATGTCCGTCCAGGTCAAAATCTGCGGGATCAATTCCGCTGCCGCTGCCGATGCCGCGATTCGCGCGGGCGCGGAATTCGGCGGCTTGGTGTTCTTCGCCAAAAGCCCGCGCCATCTGACACTCGAGCAGGCAGCACCTTTGGCTGCGCGCATGCGCGCACGGCTGCAGCTGACGGCGCTGGTCGTGGATGAAAGCGATGACGCGCTGGCCGCGATCGCGGGCCAGATCAAGCCGGACTTCTTTCAATTGCACGGCAAGGAGACGCCGCAGCGGGTGGCCGAGATCGTTTCGCGTTTTGGTATTCCCGCCATCAAGGCGTTGGCCATCGCCGAACCCGCCGACCTGGCGAAAGCGTCCGCCTATGAACAGATGGCCGAGATGTTTCTGTTCGACGCCGCACCCGCTCAGGACGCCACGCGTCCCGGCGGACATGGCGCGGCGTTCGACTGGCGAATATTGAAGGACCAAACCGTGCGCCGCCCCTGGTTTCTGGCGGGCGGTCTCAATCCAGAGAACGTCACCCGAGCGATCGAAGTGAGCGGGGCGGAACGCGTGGATGTCTCCTCCGGCGTGGAAAGCGCGCCCGGCATCAAAAGCGACGCGCGCATCGCCGAATTCGTGACGGCGGCGAAGCAAAAGGTGAATGTATGAGCTCGCTTCCCAATTCCTTGCGGGGAGGGCCCGACGCCGAAGGTCATTTCGGGGCATTCGGCGGCCGTTATGTCGCCGAGACCTTGATGCCACTGCTGCTCGACCTGGAAAAAGCCTACGAAGCGGCCAAGAAGGACCCGGCCTTCCACAAGGAATTGAACGATCTCCTGGTCCATTATGCGGGCCGCGAAAGCCCGCTCTATTTCGCGCCGCGCCTGACCGAGCATTTCGGCGGCGCGAAAATCTATCTCAAGCGCGAAGACCTCAATCACACCGGCGCGCACAAGATCAACAATTGCCTGGGCCAGATTTTGCTGGCCCGGCGCATGGGCAAGACGCGCATCATTGCCGAGACCGGCGCGGGTTCGCACGGCGTGGCCACCGCCACGGTGGCGGCCCGCTTCGGTCTTCCCTGCGTGGTCTATATGGGCGAGGTGGATACCGAACGGCAAAAGCCGAACGTCTTCCGCATGAATATGCTCGGCGCGAAAGTCGTGCCGGTACAGTCCGGCGCGCGCACCTTGAAGGACGCCACCAACGAGGCGCTGCGCGATTGGGTCGCCAATGTGAACGACACGTTCTACATCATCGGTTCGGTGGTGGGCCCGCATCCTTATCCCTCCATCGTGCGCGATTTCCAGACCGTGATCGGCAACGAGACCAAGGCCCAGATGCTGGAGCAGGAAGGCAAGCTGCCCGATCTGGTGACGGCGTGCGTGGGCGGCGGCTCCAACGCCATCGGCATGTACCATCCCTGACTCGACGATCCCGAGGTGGCGATCCATGGCGTGGAAGCGGCGGGCGAGGGCGTGGACACGCCGCGTCATGCCGCCACCATCTCCAAGGGCACGCCCGGCGTGTTGCACGGCGCGCGCTCCTATCTTTTGCAGGACGGCGATGGCCAGATCCTGGAAGCCCATTCCATTTCGGCGGGGCTGGATTATCCCGGCATCGGGCCGGAGCATTCCTGGCTGAAGGACATCGGCCGGGTCAATTATTTCTCCGCCACCGACACGGAGGCGCTGGACGCGTTCCAGCTTCTTTCCAAGCTCGAAGGCATCATTCCCGCCTTGGAATCCGCGCATGCGCTGGCCCATGTCGC
>DATKPL010000220.1:0-16071 GCA_035524155.1 Rhizomicrobium sp. | reverse complement strand
GATCAAGATGCTGCTCACCCGCCTTGGGTGGCGCTCGACCATGGTGTTGACCGGCGATCCGGATCAGACAGATCTTCTGCCGGGACTGTCAGGCTTGAGCGAGATCGCGCGCAGGCTGGAAACGATCGCGGAAGTCCCGGTGGTGCGCCTCGGCGACGGCGATATCGTTCGCCATCCACTGGTCGCTTCGATGCTGACCGTTCTCTAGTTACTCCCTCCGCCCTACGCACGCCCGAGGGCGTGCTACGGGCACCTCCCCCGCCAGCGTGCTGACGCACGCGCGGGGGCGGAGGGTCCCGACCAAGCCTCTACTTAATCACGCCATAGACCGCCAAAATGCCCATGCCCAGCACGAAGGCCCAGTAGCTGGCCACCGCGACGGCCATCACATAGGCCAGGTTCGAGCAGCCTTCCTTGCGGAACGAGCGCGTGGCATTGCCCAAAAGCACAGTGGGGCCCGCAAACGCCATCACGGCATAATGAACGACCCTGCCTGCCTTGCTCTGCGGCTTCCTGGCCGCCAGCCGGTACAGATTGGCGATAATCCCGGACAGGGTAATGCCGCCGGCGACGGCAAAAAGAAACACGATCAGGTCGCGCGAGAAATGTTGACCCAAAAATCCACTCATGTCCCAACCTGGCGCGCCGTGATGTTTCTCCATCACCTATTGCAAGAAATGGGCGAGAGTCAGGCGGGCCATCTGTCGCGCCGCGCCCGCGATGGTAAATTGGTTACGACACGAGACAGGAACGGTCCGCGTGGCTGACGAAGGCGAGATTCATCAACATTCGGGCTGGCTTATCCCGTTGATCGTTGCGGTTGTAGTGGTGGTCCTGTGCGCGGGGCTGCTTCTTTACTATATGCGGCCATTCACGCTGAGGACCGGAACCGCCCCGTTCAGGGACGATCGCGCCAGCAGCGTCGCAATTCCGGTCACTATGGCCGGAACCACGTTAAGCATTCCCCGGCGCTATATCGAACCCGGCGCGAGCCGCGGCCGCAACACGGTGGCGCTGGTTGCCGCCTTGCCCGGCATGCGGGGATTCTCCGAAGACGATGCCCAGCTCTTCGCGGGAAATACGCCGGACTCCCCACTGGTGCATCTTTTGATCCGCGCCGAGCGAACCGATCTGTCCGGTCCCGAAAGGCTCCAGCGCGTCTACATGCCCTACATCGCAAATCAAGCGGGCGAGAAAGGGCCTTTCGGCCTTACCCATTACGAATTTCGCGCCGGATCCGGTTACAGCCGCGACGATCTTTACGCCGCCAATGGCGGCAATCTGCTTTTGCTGTGCGAACAATCGGCCCAGGACCTTCCCAGCCCCAATTGCCTGGCGATCGACCGGCCCATCGCGCCAGGCTTGAGCCTGTCTTATCGCTTCAAGCGGGCGCAGCTTTCCAGCTGGCGCGCCATCAACGATGGCGTAACTCAGCTGGTCGCAGGATTTCGCAGATAATCAGGTGCGGCCGGCAGGCGCTTCGGGCAGATCCTGCTCCAGGATCGCCATGTTGAAGGCGTAGGAGATTTCGCCGTCTTCCTCGTCCTTGAACAGCACACCGATGAATTCGCCGTTGACATGGACCTCGACGGAGTCCTGCTGCTTGGGGCGCTCAACAATCGTGATGGTGTCGAGGCGGAACAGGTTGCGCAGGTATTTTTCCAGACGCCAAAGCTCGGCACGTGTCATATGGTCCTCAAGGTGCGAAACGATAGGACAATAGTAAGGTCCCCGTTAGGTTGGCGTTGACGTGACATGGCCGGGCGCGCCGGTCAAGCACAAGCCCCGCGTGCGCCTTAGCCGGTCGAATCCTGATCGTCTATCAGATGATCCATCTCCTGGGAGGGACGCTCAGGCCCGGCGCAATTCACCAGCCGGGCCGGTATGCCGACGGCAGTGCAGCCGGGCGGCACCGATTTCAGCACCACCGAGCCGGCGCCCACCCGGCTATATTCGCCGATCTCGATATTGCCCAGGATCTTGGCGCCCATGGAGAGCAGCACGCCGCGGCGGATCTTGGGATGACGGTCGCCGGCTTCCTTGCCGGTGCCGCCCAGGGTGACGCCATGGAGCATGGAGACATCGTCTTCCACCACCGCGGTTTCGCCGATCACCACGCCGGTGGCGTGATCGATCATGATGCCGCGGCCCAGAACAGCCGCGGGATGAATATCCACCGCGAACAATTCCGAGATGCGGCTCTGAAAGAAGAACGCAAGCGCCTCGCGTTTCTGCCGCCACAGCCAGTGGCTGATGCGATAGCTTTCCAACGCATGGAAGCCTTTGTAATAGAGGAACGCCTCGGCAAAGGAATGGCAGGCAGGATCGCGGTCCAAAACCGCCGAAAGATCGGCGCGGATCGCTTCTCCGATGCTGGGATCACTGGTCAGCGCTTCCTCAAAGGTTTCGCGGGCCAGGAGCGGATCGAGATCCTCGCCGCCCAGCTTGCGAGCCAAGTGATAGGAGAGCGCGTTTTCCAGCCTCTCATGTTTCAGGATGGTGGCATGGACGAACCCGGCCAGCGCCGGCTCGCTATCGGCCATCGCCTGGGCCTCGTCGCGCAATTGCGCCCAGACCGGATCGAAGCTCGTCAGTTTCTCGTGAAGGATCGCCATGGGCCTTTTTACCACAAGCAATAATGCGTTTTCAAAACAGGGGGATTTTCTCTAGTTTCCCCCATTCTCCTGACGGAATATGTGATGACCGATACACCCGCTCTCAACCTTCCCGCCCCGCACGCCATGGATTTGCTCCTGAGCCGCCGTTCGGGCTCGGCCAAGGCAATGAAAGAACCCGGCCCCTCCAAGGAACAATTGGCGGCGATCCTGAAGGCCGGCGCGCGCGCACCCGACCATGGCAAACTTTTTCCCTGGCGTTTCATCATTTTCGAAGGCCAGGCGCGGGAGCGCTTCGGGCAGATGCTGGGCGAAATATTGGAAACCGAAGGCGAGCGCGAAAGACAGATCGACGAGGAAAAGAAACGCTTCCTGCGCGCGCCTTTGGTGGTGGGCGTGATTTCATCGGCGCGCGAGCAGATCAAGATACCGGTGTGGGAACAGGAATTGTCGGCGGGCGCGGTCTGCCAGAATTTGCTGATCGCGGCCCACGCCTCCGGCTTCGTCGCCAACTGGATCACCGAATGGTACGCC
This sequence comes from Rhizomicrobium sp., assembly GCA_035524155.1. Lineage (GTDB taxonomy): Bacteria > Pseudomonadota > Alphaproteobacteria > Micropepsales > Micropepsaceae > Rhizomicrobium. The sequence continues at coordinate 12,922 of DATKPL010000220.1, read as the reverse complement.
TATCATCCCAGGGTGAAGGAACGGCTGGGACTGAAACCTGGCGAGCGCGTGGCCGGCTTCGTCTATATCGGGACATCAGCTGTGGAACTGGAAGAGCGGCCCAGGCCCGATATGGACAAGATCGTAAGCTATTTCTGATCGGCGGCGATCAGGCATAGGCCAGAAAAAGGCCGATGCCGACGATGGCAAGCCCGATGGCGGCGGGAATGGCGGAGATATGCCAGGAATCCATGAAACGTCCTCGATAACGAGGCCGTGAGATGGTCATTTCCGCAGCCGGAGGAAAGGCCTTGGCCCGCGCGGGGGCCATGCAAAAGGCGCATATCCGCCTAATGCAGGCTCGGGCTATCCGCTGACGCTGCCCTCAAAACCGTCTAAGGAATGCCCAGGAGCTTGTGAGTTTGCAATGACAGCCGCCACTGCGGATGGGCCAGGCAATAGGATGTGGCGGCTTCGGTGTTGGCGGTACGCGCCGCATTATCCATCGGCTGCAGGAAGAAATGGGCGAAGTCCTGCGCCGCATATCGCTCCGGCGGCGCGCCTTCCTGCGGATAGATTAATTTCAATTCACTGCCGCGCATCAGCTTCTGCTCCGCATCGGCTTTTGGGCTGACGCAGATCCAGTCGATCCCCGGCGGCGGCAATAAGGTGCCGTTGGTTTCGATCCCCACTTCGAAGCCTTCGGCTTTCAGCGCCTGGACCGCATTTTCGTCCAGTTGCAGCAACGGCTCGCCGCCGGTGCAGACCACATAGGGTTTTCCCCTGGCGTGTGACGGCCATTGCCGTTTCACGGCGCGAGCCAGCGCCACGGCATCCGTGAATTTTCCGCCCTTGGGACCATCAACGCCGACAAAATCGGTATCGCAAAAACGGCACACAGCCTGGGCGCGGTCCTTCTCCAGCCCGCTCCACAAATTGCAGCCGGCGAACCGCAGGAACACGGCGGCGCGTCCCGTCTGGGCCCCCTCGCCTTGCAAGGTGTAATAGATTTCCTTGACGCTATAGGTCATGCGAACTCTTTGAACTTCGCGAAGCCTTTGGCGCGCAGATCGCAGGCCGGACAAACGCCGCAGCCATAACCCCAATCGTGGCGATGCGTGCGGTCGCCTTCATAGCAGGTGACGCTTTCTTCCACGATCAGATCCACCAGCGCCGTGCCGCCCAGATCCTTCGCCATCCGCCAGGTCTCGGCCTTGTCGATGAACATCAGGGGCGTGTGGATTCTTACCTCCTGCGCCAAACCAAGGGACAAGGCCCTGGCCGTGGCCCTGATGGTTTCATCGCGGCAGTCGGGATAGCCGGAGAAATCGGTTTCGCACATGCCGCCCACCAGGTCGGCGATGCCACGGCGATAGCCCAGCGCTGCCGCCGCAGTAAGGAACATCAGATTGCGCCCCGGCACGAATGTGTTGGGCAGACCATCCTTGCCCATGGCGATCGCCATGCTTTCCGTAAGCGCGCTGCCCCCGATGGCGCGCGGCGCGCTCAAGGGAATGAGATGATCGTCGCCCAGCTTTTCTTTCCATTGTGCAAAGTGCGCGATTGCATTCCGCAGTCTGGGCCTCGCCGCGAGTTCCTGCGCGTGACGCTGGCCGTAATCGAAACCAACGGTTTCCACGCGATCGAACCGTGCAAGCGCCCAAGCAAGACAGACGGTGGAATCCTGTCCCCCGGAAAAGAGCACCAAAGCCTGAGTTTTTGTCATGGGCCGGGTGTCTAGCTCATTTCCCCCGAAAACACATCAGACCTCGCTCGATTGTCGCTGGTCACGCAATGTGAGAGATTGTGACACTCCATTTCCGAAATTTTCCATTCAGGGCCTGTATTTTCCAACATGCCGTTTGCCCTTCACCCCCTCTATGTCCTGTCCGGTTTCGCCGTGGGGTTCCTGGTCGGGATGACCGGCGTGGGCGGCGGTGCGCTGATGACTCCGCTTCTGATCTTGCTGTTCGGCGTGCATCCCACCACGGCGGTTGGCACCGACCTTCTTTATGCCAGCATCACCAAAAGCTGCGGCACGGTGGTTCACGGATTTTCCCGCAATGTCGATTGGCGCATCGTGGGCCGCCTGGCGCTGGGCTCCATTCCCGCCTCGCTTCTCACCCTGGCGGTTCTGTATCTGCTCAAAGTGAACCAGGAGACGCTCAATTCCCTGATCACCCGCGTCCTGGGCTTCTCGCTGCTTGCCACGGCGCTGGCATTGGTGTTCCGCAAATACCTGCTGGACTCCTATTCGCGCCGGGTGGGCGCCTTGCCGGAACGCAAGACCTTTCGTTTCACCGTCGCCACCGGCGTGATTCTGGGCGTCCTGGTGACGATTTCCTCCGTGGGCGCGGGCGCGCTCGGCGTCACCGCACTGATCCTGCTTTATCCCGAGCTGCCAGTGGTCAAGATCGCCGCGTCCGACATCGCCCATGCCGTTCCGCTTACCCTGGTGGCGGGCATCGGCCATCTGATGAGCGGCGGCATCGACGTTACGGTGCTGGAGTCGCTGCTGGTGGGCTCGCTTCCCGGCGTCATCATCGCCAGCCTGTTTGCCCCCCGACTGCCCGACCTGGCCTTGCGCCTGCTGTTGGCGGCGACGCTCACCATCAGCGGCCTGCGCCTGCTCGCCTGATGCCCGGCTTTTCCCATGCCAGATAGGGGCCCATCCCGCGCGTGGCAGCGCATGCTCAGCGGCCGGCGGCTGGACCTTTTGGAGCCAAGCCCGCTCGATATCGAGATCGAGGACATCGCCCATGGCCTGGCCCGCGTGGCCCGCTGGAACGGCCAGACGCGCGGCTCCCATGCTTTCTCGGTGGCGCAGCATTCGGTCCTGGTAGAGCGGTTGGTGAGCGACCTCAGCCCTAGGCTAAGCCGGGAAGCCCGCCTGATGGCGTTGCTTCATGATGCGCCGGAATATGTTGTCGGCGACCTCATTAGTCCCTTCAAGGCGGCAATCGGTGTCAATTACAAGGATTTGGAGCTGAAACTTCAGGCGGCCATTCATCTGCGCTTTGGCTTGCCTGCGCTGGTGCCCAAACCGCTAGCGATCTTGCTCAAGAAAGCCGACCACCTCTCGGCCTTCCATGAAGCGACCCAGTTGGCCGGGTTCGAGGAGAAGGAAGCCAGGCGCCTGTTCGGCGCCCCGCCGGCCAGCGCCAAGACACCGCGCCTGACGCCTCTTCCCGCCGCCGAGGCCCAGGCACAGTTCCTGGAGCGATTTCACAGGCTGGCCATCCGCTAGATGATAGACTGACCCCATGCCCCACTTATTGGTCACGCCCCTGTCCGGCCTTGCCGATGCCATGGACGAATACCACCCCTCCCATATCGTTTCTCTTCTCTCGCCGTCGCACATGATTCCCACACCGGAAGGGTTCGACCGCCTTCGTCATCTTCAGCTTGGCCTGGATGACGTGAGCGACCCCCGCACGGCGGAGTTTCCGCCCGGGCGCGAGCATATCGACCGGCTGCTCGATTTTTCCCGCGACTGGGACGCGCGCTCGCCCTTTCTGATCCATTGCTGGGCGGGGATCAGCCGTTCCATGGCGTCGGCTTTCACCGTGTTGTGCGATCGGCTGGGTCCCGGCCGCGAAGTCGAAATCGCGCAGGCGATGCGACGGCGCGCGCCCCATGCACAGCCCAATGCGCTTCTGGTGCACCACGCCGACGAGGCGCTGGGCCGGGATGGCCGGATGGTGGCGGCGCTGGGCGCGATGGGTCCCTCCAGCATGGTGGCGGAAGGCGTCGCCACCGCTTTTCCCCTGGTCGGCCTGTGACGCAAGCCTCCATCAGCATCGGCCTTTCGGCGGCGATCGTTTCGGTCGAGAAGGAAAATCCTTCCGCGCTGGTGGTGGCCCATGAGGACAGCGAAGACGCGCTGCCTTTCGGTCCTTTCGATCCGGAATCGCAGCGCACCCTGGAACAGGGCTTGCGCAAATGGGTGGGTGAGCAGACCCGCTTCGACCTGGGCTATACCGAGCAGCTCTATACGTTCGGCGATCGCGGCCGGCATTTGCCCACGGCACAGCCGGAAAGCGCGGACGGCGCGCGCGTGGTGTCTGTGGGCTATCTGGCGTTGACGCGCCAAGGCCAGGACGAAGCCAGCGCCATCAAGCGCGAAACGCGCTGGCGGCCCTGGTACCATTATTTTCCGTGGGAGGATTGGCGCGGCGAAAAGCCGAAAATGATCGATGCCGTCATTCTGCCCAAGCTCAAGGCCTTTGTGAAAGCCGCCGCCAATCCGCAAGTGGCGGAATTGCGCCGCGACCGGGTGCGGCTTTGTTTCGGCGCCGATGGCGTGACCTGGGACGAGGAGAAAGTGCTGGAGCGCTATGAGCTGCTCTACGAGGCCGGGCTGGTCGAGGAAGCGCGCCGCGACAATGGCAAACCCGGCAACCCCGACACGATGCTGGGTGCGGCGATGATGTATGACCATCGCCGCATCCTGGCCACGGCGATCGCGCGGCTGCGCGGCAAGATGAAATACCGCCCCGTGGTGTTCGAACTGATGGCGCCGTCCTTCACGCTTCTGGAATTGCAGCGCACGGTCGAGGCGCTGCAGGGCCGGCGCCTGCACAAGCAGAATTTCCGCCGCCTGGTGGCCGAACAGGGCCTGGTCGAAGGCACCGGAAAATTCGCGGCTTCGACGCGGGGCCGGCCGGCCGAATTGTTCCGCTTCCGCCGCGAAGTCCTGCGCGAACGCCCCGCCCCGGGCTTGAGATTGGGGGGCCGGCGTTGAAACTCGGGCCGACATCTGCAAATTTGGCGGCTGCGAATTTGTCCCCCTGTTCACGGAGACTTTGATGACATCGCGGTTGATTCTTATGGGTGTGATGAGCCTGGCGCTCACCGGTTGCGCGCTTTATCGGCCCAGCGCCGGCAATCCCGATGGCGATGCCTATCTGGGGCACGCCGGAAGCACCTATGAAGCCGCGGTCAATCCGCCGGCCACGATGGGCCAAGTGACCTACAACCCGTCCATGCCGCTCCCCGAAACCACCCAGCCGCCTGTCGCCAGCGGCGCGGCGCTGGCCGCTCCTCCGCCCGCCAGGCACTGAAAAACCCTGCCTTTCCGGTTGACTGTCTGCGCAACTCGTATATAACCATATAGCTATTTAACTTGATGGTTATATGGATAGGCTTTCCGGTACCTTTCAAGCACTGGCCGATCCCACCCGCCGGGCGATCCTGGCGCGGCTGGCGTCGGGCGAAGCGTCGGTCAACGATCTGGCAAAGCCCTTTGCCATCAGCCAGCCCGCCATATCGAAACACCTGAAGGTGCTGGAGCGCGCCGGCCTGATCTCGCGTTCGCGCGAGGCGCAATACCGCCCCTGCAGGCTCGAGCCGCAGGCGCTGAAAAAAGTGGACGAGTGGCTGGAAGAATATCGCCGCCTCTGGAATGCGCGGCTGGATCGCCTCGAAGCCTATCTCGACACATTGCAGCAACCCAAAAAGCGAAAGGGCAAAGCGCCATGACGATTCATGCCGAACGTACCGTGACATTGACCCGCGTGCTCAAGGCGCCCCGCGACCTGGTCTGGAAGGCCTGGACCGACAAGGCGATGTTGAAGGAATGGTGGGGTCCGGAGAATTTCACCAATCCCAAGGTCGAAGGCGACGTTCGCATCGGTGGTGAAATGCACATTGTGATGCATGGCCCCAAAGGTTCGCCCTACGACATGGATTTTCCCATGGTCAAACGCTATCGCGAGATTGTGCCGGGCGAGAAGCTGGTGTTCGACAATGAACCGCTTGGTCCCAATGGCGAGAAGCTGATGGAAGGCCTCACCACTGTGACCTTCAAGGATCACCCCGACGGCACCGAGATCGTCGTGGTGATGAGCGCCAAGGCGCTGATGCCCCAGGCAGTGGCGATGCTGAGCGGCATGGATCAGGGCTGGAGCCAGAGTCTGAGCCGGCTCACGCGGTTGGTAGAAGCCTGACATGGGCCTCGAAAGCCTTGAACGATTGGTCGGCCGTTGGTCCATCGACGGCCAGGCGCAAGGACAAACCGAATGGCGATGGGTTGAAGGCAAGCGCTTCCTGTTTCAGGACTTCGATATCACTCAAGGCGGCCGTCATCACAAAGGTCTGGAAGTGATCGGCCATCTTGAGCAGATCAATCAGCCGCCCTCGTCCGAGATCTGGTCGCGCGCCTATCATTTCACCAGCGGGCTCACGCTGGACTACGTGTATGAGATGGAGGGCGATCAGCTCACCATCTGGTTCCGGCACAAGGGTTCCGACAACCGCATGCGCGGGCGCTTCAGCCCCGATGGAACGCGCTATGAGGCGGCCTGGGAATGGCCGGGCGGCGGCTATCGGGTGCGGGGAACAAGACTGGCCTAAGCCCCTGGCGCGATACAGCCGCGCGAAATCGCGCATTTACCCTGTCTTGACCTGTTTGTACTCAAGTGTAGCATAAACTTCACATCCGGCCCTTGAAGGCCGGGTTTTTTACCCCAGATATATGCTCGAACTGAGCATTATGTCTGGCCTGAAGCTAGCTTTGGGAGACCGAGCATGGGTGTCGAGCTTGCCTATACGGACGCGGTCGCCAAGGCCACGAGTGGCCTCTATGCGCGCGTCGCCAAGGTCATCCCCGAGATCGAATGGCCGGTCCATGCGCCCCTGATCGCCGAGATCAACCGCCTGAAGCACGAACGCCAGGCCGTGATCCTGGGCCACAATTACATGACCCCGGAAATCTTCCATTGCGTGAGCGATTTCACTGGCGACAGCCTGGCCCTGGCGCGGGAAGCCGCGCGCACCAAGGCCAAGGTGATCGTCCAGGCCGGTGTGCATTTCATGGCTGAGACCTCGAAAATTCTTTCGCCCGGCAAGACCGTGCTGATCCCCAACATGCGCGCCGGTTGTTCGCTGGCATCATCGATCACCGGCGCCGATGTGCGGCTGCTGCGCGAAAAACATCCGGGCCTTCCCGTTGTCACCTATGTGAACACCTCCGCCGAGGTGAAGGCGGAAAGCGATATCTGCTGCACGTCGGGCAACGCCGTGCGGGTTGTGGAATCTATCGCGCGGGAATTCGGCACCGACACGGTGATCATGATCCCCGACCAATATCTGGCCCGCAATGTGGCGGCGCAGACCGGGATCAAGGTGATCACCTGGGCGGGCGCCTGCGAAGTGCATGAACGCTTTACCGCCGAGGAAATCCGCCGCTACCGCGAACAAAATCCCGGCGTCACCGTGTTGGCCCATCCCGAATGCCCGCCGGACGTGGTGGCGGAAGCCGATTTCGCCGGATCGACCGCGGCCATGATCGGCTATGTGGGCAAGCATCATCCCCGCCGGGTGGTGATGGTGACGGAATGCTCCATGAGCGACAATGTCGCCGTCGAGTATCCGGACGTGGATTTCGTGCGGCCCTGCAATCTCTGCCCGCACATGAAGCGCATCACCTTGGAAGGCATTCTTCGTTCGCTTCAGACCATGACGCACGAAGTGGTGGTGGACGAAGCCGTTTCCGTGCGCGCCCGTGTCGCCATCGAGCGCATGCTGGCGGTGAAAGCCTAAATCCATGAATTCCACAGGCACCGTGATCGAGACCGATGGCGCCTTGATATTGGGCGCGGGCATCGCCGGTCTGTTCACCGCGCTGAAGCTTTCGCCTTTCCCCGCCCTGGTGCTGGCGGGCTCGCGCCCGGGACATTCCGGCTCTTCCGCCTGGGCGCAAGGCGGTATCGCCGCGGCCATGGGCGCCGACGACAATTGGCGGCTTCATGCTGCCGACACGATTGCCGCCGGCGCCGGCATTTGCGAACCCGAAATCGTCAATCTGACAGCGCAAGAAGCGCCCGGGCGCATCTCCGACCTGTTGAATTTGGGCGTGCCTTTCGACCGCACCAATGGCGCGCTGGCGCTGGGACGCGAAGCGGCGCATTCCCGCGCCCGCATCGTGCATGTGACGGGCGACCGTGCCGGGGCGGAAATTTCCCGCGTGCTGGCGGAACAGGCGCTGCAGGCGCCGTCCATCCGGATTCTGGAAGGCTACCACGCCATCGAACTGGCGATGGAAGATGGAAAAGTGATCGGCCTGTTCGCCCGGCATGGCTCCGGTCCGGACGCCAAGCTGGTGTTGTTCAAAGGCCGCGCCATCATTTTCGCGACCGGCGGTTTGGGCGCGCTCTACGGCGTCACCACCAATCCCTTAGAGTCGCGCGGCGAAGGTCTGGGGATGGCGGCGCGCGCGGGCGCGCTGATCGCCGATCCCGAATTCGTGCAATTCCATCCCACCGCCATCGCGGTGGGCCGCGATCCCGCGCCGCTCGCCACCGAAGCGCTGCGCGGGGAAGGCGCGATCCTGATCGATGACCGGGGCGAGCGTTTCATGACGTCCGCACATCCCGACGCGGAGCTTGCGCCCCGCGATGTGGTGGCGCGCGCCCTGCATCGCCGGATCGCGCAAGGCAGCCGCGTATTCCTGGATTGCCGCGCAGCCATTGGTGCAAAATTCGTGGCGCGCTTCCCCACCGTGCATGCCGCCTGCATGGCGGCCGGGATTGATCCGGCGACGCAACCCATTCCCGTTGCCCCTGCCGCGCATTACCATATGGGTGGCATTGCCTCGGACGCGCAAGGCCGCTCGTCCCTGCCCGGCCTTTGGGTGGTGGGCGAATGCGCCGCGACGGGCCTGCATGGCGCCAATCGGTTGGCTTCAAATTCGCTGCTGGAAGGCCTGGTGTTCGGGGCGCGCGCCGCGGACGACATCAAGGCCAATGTCGCGCAAGGTGTTGCGCGCGGTCAGCCGCCCGCGCCGTTGGCCTTCGGCCTGCCTGCTCCGCCGCATGTGCTGCGCGCGGCCATGACCCGCCATGCCGGATTGGAACGCGACGCCAACGGCCTTGGCCAGCTTCTGGACGTGATCAATCGCCTGGAACAGACGGCCGAGCCTGCGCTTCTCAACATGCTGGCCTCGGCACGGCTGGTGGCGGCGGGCGCGCTGGCGCGACGGGAATCCCGCGGCGGCCATTGGCGCCAGGACTTCCCGCTCACTTCCAAAAACGCCGCGCGCACTTTCATGACTCTTGCGGATGTGCGCGCCATCGAACAAGCCGCGCTGCGCCGGGCCGCGCCATGAGCGCATCCCTTCGTCCGCCGTCACGGCTTCTGATCGAACCTGAAATCAGATCCGCGCTGCGGGAAGACATGGGCCGCGCGGGCGATGTCACGTCCGAACTGATCATTCCTGCCGGCCAGAAGGCCGTGGCAAGGCTGGCGGCACGAAAAGCCGGCCATGTCGCAGGGCTGATCGCCGCCGAGATCGCGTTCAAGCTGGTCGATCCCTCCGTGCAATTCGAGGTCGCCCGGCCTGACGGCAGCGCGGTCGAAGCCGGTGTGACATTTGCGACTATTCACGGCCCTGCCCGCGCCATTCTTACCGGCGAGCGGGTGGCGCTGAATTTCCTGGGGCATCTCTCGGGTGTCGCCACCGCGACCGCGCGGTTGGTGGATGCGGTGAAACACACACGCGCGCGCATCGTCTGCACCCGCAAGACGCTGCCCAATCTGCGCATCCTGCAGAAATACGCGGTGCGTTGCGGCGGCGGCTTCAATCACCGCTTCGGCCTGGATGACGCAGTCCTGATCAAAGACAACCACATCGCGGCGGCCGGCGGCATTGCCCCGGCGCTGGAGCGCGTGCGCGCGGGCCTGGGTCACATGGTCAAGATCGAGATCGAAGTGGACAACCTGAAGCAACTGGAAGAAGCGCTGGCGCTGAAGGCCGACACGGTGCTGCTGGACAATATGTCATTGGATGATCTTCGCCGCGCCGTGGTGATAACAGGTGGCCGCGCCGTGCTGGAAGCCTCCGGCAATGTCGCGCTAGAGACAGTCCGCGCCATCGCCGAAACCGGGGTCGATTACATCAGCTCGGGCGCCATCACGCACAGCGCGATCAACCTGGATATCGGCCTGGATTTCTAGATCAACTTTGTCATGCCCGCGCCCCGGTCCGCGCGAAGCGCGGCCAGAGCGTAAACTCCAGCGGGCATCCAGAAATCTTCGAGCACGGATTCTGGATTCCCGCTTGCGCGGGAATGACAACATCAGCTTGTGTGCGTGCCGCCGCGATAGAAGATGTGATTGCCGATCTGGGTGGTCTTTTCCAGGGTGGGCGCCCAACCCGGCATCACCGAGACGGCATGATAGTTGGTGGCGCCTTCGGTGGCGTTCTTGCGCCAGGCCTGGCCGGTGAGGATTTGGGCGGCCAGCTGCTCGGCCTGGTCCCAGGCGCGGGCTTCCTTCTGGCGGCGCAGGTCGCCATTGCAGGTGAACGAGAACTGGCAGCCGGGACGGCCCGAGCCTTCATAGACCACGGCGCAGATGGAATGGCCGTAATTGCCGGTATTCATGCGGTGGAACACCACTTCGGCCACGGCCTTTTCGCCCTGGGCGCCTTCGCCGCGGGCTTCGTAATAGAGCACTTCGGACAAACAGCGATGCTCGGCCAGAAGCTGGGTCATCACGGCGTCGGGGCCGGGCACGCCGGCCGGGATCACGCGGGTTAACGCGGGCGCGGGCTTGGTGAACGCGGCCTTCACCATCAACGGATGATTGGTCAGCGAGGCGCCGATGGCGGCGCTGGCGGTGGCCAGCACGATCGCCAAGGCGGCGACCAGCACGCGGTCCGACCGCGATAACGCGTCAGTGGTTCGTTTGGTCATTGGGTAATCAGACTTTCGGTTTTCGGTTTCGCTTGGTCTATGTGGCTTTGATCTATTTCGCGTCCGCGCTTCTTTGCCCCTTCATCGGCATCGCAACGCATTTGCTATTTCGATGTGGCTGGTTCGATTTCGCTACGTCCTCAAAATATTTCCGAATGTCCCGCAACCCGGTCGCGAGGGAGCGTCGGTTTGCCCCATGGGAACCCGAATCGTCAAATAAAAAAAATTAGGAACTTATCAACAGATTCAGGAAGTAACGGAAAAACAAGGGTTTTTCCGCATTAATCGTGTCGAGAAATTGATGGAATAAGGTTTATTTGTGGCGGGCCAATGCGGCTTGCGCGGCCGCGAGACGTGCCACAGGCACGCGGAATGGCGAGCACGACACGTAATCCATTCCGCTGTCGTGACAGAAGCGGATGGAATCCGGATCGCCGCCATGCTCGCCGCAAATGCCGATCTTGAGTCCGTTGCGCGTCTTTCTTCCGCGTTCGACGCCGATGCGGATCAACTCGCCGACACCTTCGACATCGATCGTCACGAACGGATCGCGCGTGATCACGCCCTTGTTGAGATATTCGTTGAGGAACATGCCGGCATCGTCGCGCGAAAGGCCCAGGGTAGTCTGGGTGAGATCGTTGGTGCCGAAGGAGAAGAACTCCGCGGTCTCGGCGATCTCGCTGGCGCGGAGCGCGGCCCGCGGCAGCTCGATCATGGTGCCGATCATATAGTCCGGCACTTTGCCCCGCGTTTTCTTAATATCTTCAGCCACTTGGGCGATCCGGCCGGCCAGCCGGTCCAGCTCGGCCTTGTAGCCCACCAGCGGGATCATGATCTCCAATTCGACGGGTTTTCCGCCGGCGTCAACCACGTTTGCGGCGGCTTCCAGGATGGCACGCGCCTGCATCTCATAGATTTCTGGATAGGTGATGCCCAACCGGCAACCGCGATGGCCCAGCATGGGATTGGATTCATGCAAGGCGCTCATGCGCGCGCGCAGCTTCTCGGCCGAAACGCCGCTTGCCTTTGACACTTCCTCGATCTCATCCGCCTTGTGCGGCAGGAATTCATGCAACGGCGGATCGAGCAGACGGATGGTGACCGGCAGGCCTTCCATCACCTTGAATATCTCTTCGAAATCCCCGCGCTGCATGGGCAGGAGCTTGGCCAGCGCCTTGGCGCGGTCTGCTTCGGTGTCGGCCAGGATCATCTGGCGTACCGCGATGATGCGGTCGGAATCGAAGAACATGTGCTCGGTGCGGCAAAGGCCGATGCCCTGCGCGCCGAATTTGCGCGCGGTCGCCGCATCGGTGGGCGTGTCGGCATTGGTGCGCACTTTGAGCGTGCGCATCTTATCAGCCCAGCCCATCAGGGTGCCGAAATCGCCGGTCAGTTCCGGTTGGCGCATCTTGACCGCGCCCTTGTAGACCTTGCCCGAGGCGCCATCGATGGTGATGGTCTCGCCCCGCTTGATGGTGAAATTGCCGCTGGTCATTTCGCCCTTGGCGATGTCGATCTTGAGCGAACCGGCGCCCGAAACGCAGGGGCGTCCCATGCCGCGCGCCACCACGGCCGCGTGGCTGGTCATGCCGCCGCGCGCGGTCAAGATGCCGCGTGCCGCATGCATGCCATGAATGTCTTCCGGGCTGGTTTCGGTGCGCACCAAAATCACATCCTTGTGATCGGCGGCGAGCTTTTCGGCTTCGTCGGCGGTGAATACGACCTCGCCCGTCGCCGCGCCTGGCGACGCGCCCAGACCATGGGCGATTTCCGTCTTGGGCGCCTGGGGATCGAGGGTGGGATGCAGCAGCTGGTCCAGCGCCGCGGGTTCGACGCGCGAGACCGCGATCTTCTCGTCAATCAGCTTTTCGCCCACCATGTCCACGGCGGCTTTCAGCGCCGCCCTGGCGGTGCGCTTGCCGGACCGCGTCTGGAGCATCCAGAGCTTGCCTTCCTGCACCGTGAATTCCACGTCCTGCATGTCGCGGTAATGCTGTTCCAGCCGCTGGCCGATAGCCATGAGCTCGTCATAGGCCTTGGGCATCGCCTCTTGCATGGACGGCTTCTTGCCGCCCAGGCGCTCGCGCACCACTTTGGAAATGGGCTGCGGCGTGCGAATGCCCGCCACCACGTCTTCGCCCTGGGCGTTGATGAGGAATTCGCCATAGAGCAGCTTTTCGCCCGTGGCCGGATCGCGCGTGAAGGCCACGCCGGTGGCCGAGGTCTCGCCGCGATTGCCGAACACCATG
>DATKPL010000219.1:0-16827 GCA_035524155.1 Rhizomicrobium sp. | reverse complement strand
GTGAGCCAGCCGCATCCCTTCGGTGGCCTCACCTTCCTTTACGAGGATGTGAGCGAACGGCTCAATCTGGAATCCAACTACAACACCCTGGTCAAGGTTCAGTCCGCGACCTTGGACACGCTCAACGAAGGCGTGGCGGCGTTCGGTCCGGATGGCAAGCTCAAGCTGCACAATGCCGCCTTTGCCCGCATCTGGGATTTGAAGCCCGAGGACTTGCAGGGCGAGCCGCATGCCCGCGTCTTTGCCGGCCTTTCCGCCAAGCGCTTCGGCGACAGCGTCATCTGGGACCGATTGATCCAGGCCATCGTTTCGGAAGGCGGCAATGCGCGCAGCCTGGGCGAAATGGAGCGCAGCGACCGCGCCATCCTGTCCCTGAACCTGTCGCCGCTGCCGGACGGCGCGACCTTGGTCACATTCGTCAACGTCACCGACCGTTTCCGCATCGAGACAGCCCTGCGCGACCGCAACGACGCGCTGGAAGCCGCCGACCGGCTCAAATCCGACTTCATCAAGCATGTCTCGTATGAATTGCGCACGCCGCTTTCCACCATCATGGGCTTTGCCGAGCATCTGGCCTCGGGCGTGCCGGGCGGGCTGAACGGGCGCCAGCAGGAATATGTGGAGGCCATTGTTTCAGGCTCAAACACGCTGAAGGAGCTGGTGAACGACATTCTCGACCTGGCGCTGGTGGAATCGGGCGCGCTGCGGCTGGAGATGGAGCGCCTCGATCTTTATGGCCTGCTCGCCGATGTCGCCAATCACGCAGGCGACTGGGCGGCCAAGGCGGGCGTGACCTTGCAGCTGGACTGCACGCCGGGCGCCGGCCTGTTCCTGGCCGATCAGCGGCGCATACGCCAGATCGTGTTCAATCTTCTGTCCAACGCCTTCAAATTCACGCCGCGCGGCGGCGTGGTTCGCCTGTCGGGCCGCATCGTCAGCGAAGATGTGCAGATCGCGGTGGCGGACAATGGTCCGGGCCTGGCGCCGGGTGTCAAAGCCAATGTGTTCGAGCGTTTCTCGGCACAGAGCCGGTCGGGCACCCATGCGGGCGCGGGCCTGGGCCTGGCGCTGGTCAACCGCTTTGTCGAACTGCATGACGGCTGGGTCGAGATCGAAAGCGAAACCGGCACCTTGGTGCGCTGCCATATCCCGCGCCGCATCCCGGCGAACGAGGCCCCGCGCGAGAAAGAAAATAACCGCTTCGCCTATAACCGCTAGTTCAAGGTCGCGGCGGTCACGTACAGGTTCTTCTGGCCATAGACGACATAAAGATGCAGCTGGTGCAGCACATCCATGCCCAGCGTGAGGTCCGGCAGGCGCGCGTCGGACGAGCGCGCCCAGCTTCCCAGCACCGCCCCACTGCTGATCTCATGCGTCATGCTGTTGGTAAGGATCAGCGCCGGAACATTGTTCGCCGTGACGCCACCGGCAAAGGATATCTGCGAAAATGTGTGGCCATAGACCGGCTGTCCCTTGCCGTCGGCAAGATCGCCCTCGGGCGCCATGTCCGGCGTACCCGGTTTCAGGCCCATCACCACTTCCGCGATGTCGCGGCGCATCACGGTGCGCGACGAACTTGTGTCGATCACCGCATTGACCTGATGGCCCTGGACCAACACCGGCACGCTGATCCTGCCGTCCATCATGGTGATGGGGATCACCGCGACGGCGGAATGCGGCCAGAACACCACCTTGTCCGGGTCGGTGCACTTTGTGGGCGTCAGGTAGTTCAGCTCCCTGTTGCCGAAATCCAGCTCGACATCATACTGCTTGAAGAAATCGCCGGTCAGCAGCCCGTCATAGGGCTCCGATTTCCCCATTTCCTTGTCGTTGGCGACCAGGAATTGCAGATTCTTGCCGGTGGCCTGGCCGATGGTGAAAGAGGCGATGCGGACCTTGGTCTGCGCGCCGGCGGCCCCCGTCTTGTCCCGAACATCGTAAACGGAAACATTGCTCAACCCGCCATTGGTGAGCGCCGACAAATTGCCCCCGCTTGCCTGCATGTTCGAACCGGTAGCGCCGATATTTTCCGTCAGCTTGGTATTTTCCGGCAACCCGATCTGGGCGACCGTCGCCTGGGAGATTTGCGTGGGATCGGTGCCGACATCGAGCAGGAACTGCTTGGGCGTACCATCGACTTCCACCGCCACCAGCATCAGGTCGCCCCCCGGAAGCGGCTTCAAATCCGCCGACGCGGCCAGAAGCGGCAAAGTGCAGGTTTCGGCGCGCGCGGTCCCGGTCAGCCCCAACAGCGCCACCAAAGCCGTCAATATCCTGTTGCCCATGCGAACCCCCTTCGCTTGCGACATGGCGATGCGATGCCTCTTTGGCAGGCCTGTCAAGCGCCAGGAGGCGCCTATGGGGCGTCAATGCTGTGAGGGCGGCACGCGCAGGGTGAGGCCGTCCATCCCGGATGTCACCCGCAATTGGCAGGAAAGGCGGCTTCCGGCTTTGGGCTGAATCGCGAAATCCAGCATGGTTTCCTCCATCTCGGATTTGGGCGGGAGCTTCGCCGCCCATTCCGCTTCGACATAAACATGACAGGTGGCGCAGGCGCAGGCGCCGCCGCAATCCGCGTCGATGCCCGGAACATTGGCGCGCACCGCGCCCTCCATGATCGACCAGCCGGTGGGGATCTCCACCGTCTGCGCCGCGCCGTCCGGCTGGATAAAGGTGATCTTCGCCATCAACCGAAATTCTTCATGGGAATGGACATGTCCGCCAGCCTTTCGGGTGGAATTCTGGCATTGGCGGCGATCAATTTCCTGCCTACCAGATATTCCGGCGCGGCGTTGACCGCCTCCACCGCCGCGACCGCGTCCTCGCGCAGATGGAAGACGGCGAATTTGCGCGAAGATGGTTCGCCGCGCACCACGATCCGGTCGGTTGCTCGCGCCAGCCCGGCGATCTGAAGCTTCAGATCATATTGGTCCGACCAGAACCAGGGCACCTCGGAGTAGGGTTTGGGCTTATCCAATATCGCCAGCGCCGCATGCTTGGCCTGATCGATCGCGTTCTGCACGCATTCGAGCCGGATCTCTGCGCCGTCGCGCCCATGATGGCGGGTGCAATCGCCGGCGGCGAAAATGGCGGGATCGGACGTCATGGCGTTGCGGTCCACCACGATGCCGTCGTCGCAGGCGAGGCCGGCCTCTGCGGCGAGACCGTCATTCGGCACCACGCCGATCCCCACCAGCACCAGGTCGGCGGGACAAGAAACGCCGCCTGCCCGCACCGCTTCGATTTTGCCGTTGCCTTCGAAGCCTTCGACCAGCGTGTTCAGCTTGAGCGTTACGCCGGCTTTCTCATGCTCGGCGGCGTAGAAATCCGACACCGGCTTGGACACGGCGCGGGGCATCAAGCGGTCTGCGGTCTCGAACACGGTCACATGCAAGCCCCGCTTGGCCCCCACCGCCGCGACTTCCAGCCCGATATAACCGCCGCCCACAATGGCGATGCGGGCGCCTGTCTTGAATGCATCCTGCAGCCCGTCCACATCGGCGATGTCGCGCAGATGGTGCAGCCCCGGAAGATCGGCGCCGGGACATTTGAGCTTGCGCACCCGCGTGCCCGTCGCCAACAGCAGCTTGTCATAGGAAAGCGTGCGCCCGTTGCCGAGCGCCACGGTCCTGGCGGCGCGGTCGATCGCCGTGGCGCGTGTGTTCAGCAATAGCTCGCAGCCTGCTTCGCGATAGAAATCATCCCCCTTCAGGAACAGCCTTTCGCGCGCGAAGGTACCCAGCAGATAGGCCTTGGACAGAGGCGGCCGCTGGTAGGGCGGATAGGCTTCGTCCCCCACCATGGTGAGTCGGTCCTGGAACCCTTCGGTGCGCAAGCTTTGGACGGCCTGCACGCCCGCCTGGCCGGCGCCGATGATGACAATGTGTTCGGACATGCGTTTTCCGCCGGAATCCGGGCGCGGGCTAGCATGGCAAAGCCCATCACGCAAAGGCCTTTCGAAACCGGCTTCGTGCGGGCTAGAACAAGCCATGGCGGACAGATTTCGCATGACCGTGGCGCTGCCGGATCTGGCGGCGACCGCGAGATTGGGCGCGGCGATTGCCGCCCGGCTGGCTTCCGGCGAGGCCGTACTGCTGAAGGGCGACCTGGGCAGCGGCAAGACCACGCTGGCGCGCGCCATCCTGGCGGCGCTGGGCGTGCATGAGAACGTGCCCAGCCCGACTTTTACCCTGGTGCAAGGCTATGAGACGCCACACCTGTTCGTGAGCCATTACGATCTTTATCGGCTGAAGCGCGAAAGCGAGCTGGACGAACTGGGATTGGACGAAGCGCTGGACCAGGGCGCGGCGCTGATCGAATGGCCGGAACGGGCCGAAAGCCGGCTGCCGCCGGACGCTCTCACCATCGCGCTGGATGCCGGCGCGGAACGGCGCGCGGTCCTGGAAGGCTCCCCCCGATGGAAAAGCCTGGAAGAGATGTATGTCTGACACCCAAGCGTTTCTGAACAGTGCCGGCTGGGGCGAAGCCGAGGTCGCGCCGCTCCCCGGCGACGCCTCGACCCGCCGGTATGCACGGCTAAGGCACGGCGCGCGCCAGGCCATGCTGATGGATCAGCCGCAGGGCGCGGAAACAGCGGTGGCAGCTCCGCACGCCGACGAAGCGACCCGCCGGGCGCTGGGTTACAATGCGGTGGCCCGGCTGGCGGGCGCGGATTGCCGTCGCTTCGCCGCGGTATCGAATTATCTCTCCGCGCGCGGGCTGTCGTCACCCAGGATCCTGGCCGCCGACTACAGACAAGGCCTTTTGGTGATCGAGGATCTGGGTGACGACCTCTTCACCGAAGTCGTAACCAGCGCGAATGGCGAAAAGCTTTACGGCGCGGCCGTCGAGATTTTGGCAAAACTTCACACGGAAGTTGCGCCGGATTTTCTACCCCCTCCGGCCTTCGCATCGCAAGCGCTGCTACGGCCACCTCCCCCACCAGCGCTGACGCGCGCGGGGGAGGAAGCGCGCCACCAAGACGGGCTGCCGCTCTTTGCCTATGACGAGGTCGCGCTGATCGCCGAGACCGATCTGATGCTGGAATGGTATTTCCCATTCGCGCTGAACCGCCCCGCCACCGAAACGGAATATAAAGAGCATCGCGCGCTGTGGAAGGCGGCGCTGGACGCGATCGCCGGCGGCGATATCGTCCTGGTCCATCGCGACTATCACGCCCAGAACCTGCTCTGGCTGCCGGAGCGCGAAGGCATCGGCCAGGTGGGGATCATCGATTTCCAGGATGCGGTGGCGGGAAGCCGCGCCTATGACCTGGTTTCGCTGGTGGAGGACGCGCGCCGCGACGTTCCGTCCGCGCTGGCTGAAAGCGCCACGCGTCATTACATCGAGGCGGCAAAGAAATTCGGCGCACCCGTGGACGAACAACGCTTCCGCGCCGAGATGGCGGTGATGGCGGCGCAACGCAACACCAAGATCGTGGGCATCTTCGCCCGCCTGTTCCTGCGCGACGGCAAGCGCCGCTATCTGGACTACCTGCCCCGCGTCTGGGGCTATCTGGAACAGGATTTCCGCCATCCGCTTCTGGCCGATCTCCGGCATTGGTACGACCGCGTCCTGCCGGAAACGAAACGCGCCGTGCCCGAACGAGCCCGCGCATGATCCGCCGCGCCATGGTGATGGCCGCGGGCAAGGGCTTGCGCATGCGGCCTTTGACCAACGATCGCCCCAAGCCCCTGGTCACGGTGGCCGGCAAGAGCCTGATCGATCACGCGTTGGATCGTTTGGTGGCGGCCAAGGTCGAATTGGCGGTGATCAACCTTCACTACAAGGGCGAGATGCTGCGCGAATATCTGGCCAGACGCCGCGACATCGAAATCCGCTTTTCCTCGGAAGAAGATGCGCTGCTCGATACCGGCGGTGGGGTGGTGAAGGCGCTGCCCTACTTCGAAGGCGAACCTTTCTTCATCCTCAATTCGGATTCCATCTGGGTCGAGGGCTACAATTCCGCGCTGGCGGCGATGAATCGCGCCTGGGACGGCGAGCGCATGGACGGGCTGCTGTTGCTCGCTTCGATGACGACGGCGCTGGGCTATGAAGGCTGGCGGGGCGATTTTCGCCTGTCCTCCACCGGCCATGTCAGCCGGGTGCCGGAGCGCATGGTGTCGGGCTTCGCCTATCCCGGCGTGCAGATCGCCCATCCCCGCCTGTTCGCCGATCCGCCGGCGGAGATTTTCTCGACCAATGTTATGTGGAACCGCGCCATCGCCAAGGATCGTCTGTTTGGTATTCGGCTTGAGGGCGCGTGGCTGCATGTGGGAAGCCCCAAGGCGCGCGACGACGCCGAGGAATTCCTCGCCAAGCTGGGAAAAGCTTGAGCGGCATCTTCACGATCCCCGCTTCCGCGCCGTTCGGCGAGACCCTGGCGCGCGGATTGGTGGAGCGGGCCGGACACGAAGCTTTCGCGCTGTCCGATGTCACCATTTATCTCCCCACCCGCCGCGCGGCGCGCAATTTCGGCGAAGCCTTCGCGCGCGTGCTGGGCGGCGCCGCCCTGCTGCCGGAATTCCGTGCCCTGGGCGACAGCGATGACGATGACCTCTTCGACCTGGTGCATGACGGGTTGGAGCTGCCGCAAGCCATCCATCCCATCCGCCGTCAATTGCTGCTCGCCACCCTGATCCGGCAATGGGAAGCAGCGCGCGGCGAGGAGGTGAGCTTCGCCCACGCCGCCGCTCTTGCCGAGAGCCTGGCCAAGGTGATGGACGATGCCGAACGCCAGGGCGCGAACCTTGCGAAGCTGGACGATCTCGCGCCGCTGGCGCTGGCCACGCATTGGGAGAACATCGCCCGCTTCCTCACCCTGATCCGCGATCAGTGGCCAGCGTTGCTGGCTGCCGAGACAGCGATCAATCCGGCGGCGCGGCGCAATCGCGCGCTGGATCTGCTGGCGCAGCGATTAAGGACGCGTCCGCTCAAGGGCATGGTGATCGCGGCAGGCTCGACCGGCTCGATCCCCGCCACGGCGCGGCTTCTCGCCGAGATCGCCCGGCTGCCCAATGGTGCGCTGGTGCTGCCGGGGCTGGACCAGAGGCTGGACGAGGAAAGCTGGCAGAGGCTTGATCCCGGCCATCCGCAATATGGATTGAAGCAGTTGCTGGATGCGGCGGGCGAAAGCCGCGCGCGCGTGAAGAATTGGCATGGCGCGTCCATTCATCCGGCGCGCGAGACTTTGCTGAGCGAAAGCCTGCGCCCTGCGCCCACAACGGATCATTGGCGGGCGCTGGCCGATCGCGGGGGCGGTGAGATCGGCGAGGGTTTGCGCGGCATCCAGCTGGTCGACGCCACTGATCCTGCGCAGGAAGCGCTGGTGATCGCGTTGGCGTTGCGTGAAACCCTGGAGCATGACGGGAAGACCGCCGCGTTGGTCACGCCCGACCGCGATCTGGGCCGCCGCGTGGCCGCGGAGCTGTCGCGCTGGGACATCGCGATCGACGATTCCGCCGGCCGCCCGCTGGCGCATACCAGCGCGGGGGCATTTCTATGCCTGCTGGCGGAAGCGGCGGAAACGCAATTCGCGCCGGTGCCCTTGCTGGCGCTGCTCAAGCATCCTTTCGCCAATCTGGGCGGGGATGCCGCCGCGTTCCGGGCGCTGGCCCGGGCGTTGGATCGGCTGGCGTTGCGTGGGCCGCGCCCCGATCTTGGTTTGGCGGGTATTGCACGACGGATCGCGCAGGCGGGCACGGAAGCGCGCAGCAAGGATGACCGCGAAGCCTGCGCCCGGCTGGCGGCATGGTGGAAACAAGTCGCCGCCGTACTTTTGCCGCTGGAACGGGCTTTCGCATGCATTGAACTGCCGCTGGACGAATTGATCGTCATCCATCTGGAAGTGGCGCAGAAACTGTCTTGCCGAGACGCGCGCGATTGCCCGATCTGGCGCGACGAGGATGGCGAAGCAGCGGCGATCTTCTTTGATGAATTCCGCAAGGGGGCGGAAGGATTGCCGCCGCTCGATCCGCACGCCTATCCCGGCTTGCTGCGTACCCTGGCGATGAAAGTGCCGGTCAGGCCGCGCTTCAACCGCCACCGTGCCATCTCCATCCTGGGTCCCTTGGAGGCGCGGCTGCAAAATTTTGATCGCGTAATCCTGGGCGGATTGAACGAAGGCACTTGGCCAGGTGCGGCCTCGGCCGATCCCTGGTTCTCGCGTCCCATGCGCGAGACGTTGGGGCTGGAACAGCCGGAGCGCAGCATCGGCCTGGCGGCGCACGACTTCGCCATGCTGGCGGCGGGGCGCGAGGTCCTGCTCACCCGCGCGGCGAAAGTGGAAGGCGCACCCACCATCGCTTCGCGCTGGCTGCAGCGCATGCTGCAATTGACGGCGGGCCTGGGACTTGAGATCGCAGAGGGCCCATTCGCCGATGCCGCGCGCCAACTGGCCCATGTCGGCGCACTGGACCAGGCGACGCCACCCATGCCCAAGCCGCCTACCGAGGCACGCCCGCGCAAACTCTCCGTCACCGAAATCGAAACCTGGCTGCGCGATCCTTATGCCATCTATGCGCGCCATGTGCTGAGGCTGAAGCCTTGGGATCTGTTGGATGCGCCCATCGGTCCTCTGGAACGCGGCAAGGCGCTGCATAAGGCGCTGGAATTATACAAGCAGCGTTTCCCAGCCCCGCCTGATGATGCCGTGGCGCAATTGATGGCCATCGCCGACCAGGTGTTCGAGGAACTGGCGATCCCCAAGGCGATGCTGTCGGTGTGGCGACCGCGCTTTGAATGCGCGGCACGCTGGTTTGCCGGTTTCGAGCGCGAGCGCGCCGCCGATATCGCGCAGTCCAAGCTGGAAACCAAAGGTGAGCGCAAACTGGCCGCGCCGGGCGGCGACTTCATCTTGCGCGGCGTGGCCGATCGCATCGACGTTTTGCAGAACGGCCATGCCGCCATTCTGGATTACAAAAGCGGCAAGCCGCCATCCAATCCGCAAGTGAAGGAATTGCTGGCGCCGCAACTGCCGCTGGAAGGCGCGATCCTGAAAGCGGGCGGCTTTCCCGATCTGGGCGCGAGGGAGAGCGACGAGCTGCTGTATCTCCATATCTCCGGCCGCGGCGAAGGCGGCAGCGCCCAATTCATCGCCGACGTGCCGGTGTTGATCGAGAAAGCCTGGGCGCAATTGGCCGCGCGGGTGACGCGTTTCGACGATCCCGCCACGCCCTATCCGGCGCGGGTCAGGCCCTTCAGCGTGGACAGCGAAGGCGATTACGACCATCTGGCGCGGGTGCGCGCCTGGGCGATCCTGGAAAAGGAGGAGGAATGAGCGAAGCCTCTGTCTTTGCCTCCGATCCCAATCTGTCGGCCTGGGTCGCGGCCAATGCCGGCGCGGGCAAGACTTACACTTTGGCCAACCGCGTGGCGCGATTGCTGCTGGCCGATGCGCGGCCGGAGAAAATTCTTTGCCTCACCTTCACCAAGGCGGCGGCGGCGGAAATGCAGCACCGGCTGTTCAAGCAGCTGGGCGAATGGGCGATGCTGCCCGACGATGTGCTGACGGAAAAGATCGCCGAGATCGGCGCCGTTCCCGACAATCTGCCCAAGGCGCGCCGCCTGTTCGCCAAGGCGCTGGAAACGCCGGGTGGATTGAAGGTGCTCACCCTGCACGCCTTCTGCCAGTTGGTGCTGACGCGCTTTCCCATCGAGGCCGGCGTGACGCCGGGCTTCGAGGTGCTGGACGATGCCGCGGCGCGCGCGCTGGTTGCCGATGCGCGGCAGAAGGTGCTGGAACGCGCGGGCAGCGGCGACGCGAAACTGGCCGAGGCAGTGGCCTACCTCGCCATCGAGAAAGGCGAAGCGCGCCTGAACGATACCCTGGCGGCGGCGCTGGGCAATGACCGGCGCAAGATGGACCGTTTCTTCGAGCGCCTGAGTGGCCGCGATTTCGAGGATGCGGTGTGGCGGGCGCATGGCATCGCCCGCGACTGGGACGGTGCGCGCGAATTCTGCGCCACCCTGCGCGCCGAGATCGAAACTCTGAAGCAGCTGCGCGACTGGCTCTCGCGCGGCAAGGCCAGCGACGCCGAGGCCGCGCTGGCGATAACGCGGTTTCTCGCTTTGCCCGAAAACGGCTTTGGGTTGTTGCAGGACTGGCTGCTCACCAAGGACGGCAAGCCACGCAAGCAGTTGGCGACCAAGGCGCTGGCCGATTCCCGGCCCGATCTGATTGCCTGGCTCACCCAATTGCAGGCGCGCTTCCGCGCGGTGGATGACCAGCGCCGCGCCGCCCGAGCCGCACGTCTTACGAATGCATCGCTCACCCTGATCGCTGCCGTGCGGCATGATTATGCGCGGACCAAGGATCGCCAGGGCGTGCTGGATTATGACGATTTGATCGTGAAGACCCTGGCGCTGCTGGAAAAAGGCGATGCGGCGCAGTGGGTGCTCTACAAGCTGGACAATGGCATCGATCACATCCTGATCGACGAAGCGCAGGACACCAGCCCCGAGCAATGGCGCATTGTGCGCAAGCTGGCTGAGGAGTTTTTTGCCGGCGAAGGCCGGGCCAAAGGCCTACGCACCATCTTCGCGGTGGGCGACGAGAAGCAATCCATCTTCAGCTTCCAGGGCGCCGATCCCAGCCAGTTCGACATCAACCGCCATCATTTCGAGCGGCTGGCGGCCAGCGCCGAGCAGGCATTCGTGGATCAGCCGCTGGTGACCTCGCGCCGTTCCGCGCCGGAAATTCTATCCTTCGTGGACACCGTGTTCGCCGATATGGCGGCGCGCGCGGGCCTCACCTCGCGCGGGGAAGCGATCGAACATCTCGCCCACCGCGAAGAGGCCAAGGGCGGGATCGAATTCTGGACTGCCTTAAAGCCGCCGCCCACCCAGAACAAGGACCCCTATCTGCCGGTGGATGCGTCGGAGCCCGACGGTCCTGTGGTAGTGCTGGCCAAGCGCATCGCCACGCAGATCCGCGAATGGCTGGATGCGTCGAGCGTGTTGCCGGGCCGCGACAAGCCGATCTCGCCCGGCGATATCATGATTTTGCTGCCGCGCCGCGAACCGTTCGGCGGCGAAGTGATCCGCCAATTGAAGCTGCGGCACATTCCAGTCGCGGGCGCGGACCGCATCATCCTGACCGAGCAGATCGCGGTGATGGATCTGATGGCGCTGGGGCGGTTTGTGCTGCAGCGGGATGACGACTTGAATCTCGCATCGCTGCTGCGCTCGCCCCTGTGCGGCATCACCGAGGAAGAGCTGTTCACCATCTGCCACAAGCGGCATGGAACGGTGTGGCAAGCGCTGAGCGAGCGGAAGGATGAGTTGAATTTCGCCGCTGCCCATATCTTCCTGAGCGAGATGCTCTCCCGCGCCGATTATGCCCCGCCATTCGAGTTCTTCAGCCATGCCCTGGTGGCGCGGGGCAAGAAGCGTGAATTGGTGGCGCGGCTGGGTCCGGAATCGCAGGATGCGATCGAGGAATTTCTTTCTCTCGCTCTGTCATATGAGCGGGGCGCGACGCCGTCGCTGGAAGGATTTCTGGATTGGGTGGCGCGCGGCAACACTGAAGTGAAGCGCGACATGGAGCGTGGGCGCGACGAAGTGCGGGTGATGACGGTCCATGGCGCCAAGGGCCTGGAAGCCGACATCGTCATTCTTCCCGATACCACCGCCCTGCCCGATCCGCCGTCGCGCAAGGGCCATCTGCTCTATCAGGGCGATGGCGTGCTTTATCCGTTGGCGGTGGCGGAAGCGCCCCAGGTGGTGGCGCAGGCCAAGCTGGCCGAGCAGGAAGAAATGCTCAGCGAGCATCGCCGGCTTCTCTATGTGGCGCTGACCCGTGCGCGCGAGCGGCTTTATGTCTGCGGCTTCGAGAACAAGCGGGGATTGCGCCAGGGTTCCTGGTATGAGCTGGCGCAAAAGGCCGCCGCCGCGCTGGGCCGCCCCATCATCCGCCATGGCGCCGACGCGCATGCCTTCGGCCATGTCGAGAATGAGAAAGGCGCGGCTGCGTCCTTGCCCGCCACTGATACGGTGAAGCTTCCCGCCTGGATGACACGGCGCGCGCCGCCCGAACATGTGCTGCCGCGCCTGATCCGTCCGTCTGATGCACTGCCGGTCAGTGAACCTTCGCCCTTCTCGCCGCTGCGCGAGGCCAAAAACCCGTTCAAGCGCGGCAATGTGGTGCATGCCCTGCTCTCGCGCCTGCCGGAAATCGCGCCTGAGGCGCGCGAAGACCTGGCGATCCAGTACGCCATCGCCCAGGGCTTCGGCGAAGACGAAGCCGCCGCGCTGGCGAACGAGACACTCCGTATACTGAGCGATCCGCAATTCGCACCCGCCTTCTCGCCCGCCAGCCGTGCCGAAGTCGCGTTCCTGGCCAACCTGCCGGAACTGGGAACCGGGGCGCAGGTGAATGGCCGGGTGGACCGCCTGGCGGTGACCGACGGCGAAGTTCTGATCCTGGATTTCAAGACCAACCGCCCGCCGCCCACACGCGAAGCCGATGTGAGCCCACTTTACCTGGCGCAAATGGCGCTTTACCGCGCAGCGGCATTACGGATTTTTCCGGACAAACGAATCGTCTGCGGCTTGGTCTGGACCGGCGGTCCGTTCCTGATGCGGCTGTCGGATGCCGGCCTGGACGCTCAATTGGGCCAGATTCAGCGCCGTCTTGACCCCGAAGAAGGTCGTTCCTAAGTAATATGGGTCACTTTTCAGGAAGACGCCCATGCCCCTCAAGGTTTCCGATGCTTCGTTCCAGGCCGATGTCCTGGATTCCAAGAAGCCGGTTCTGGTGGATTTCTGGGCGGAGTGGTGCGGCCCCTGCCGCATGATCGCGCCGGCGCTGGACGAATTGTCCAATGAGCTGGGCGACAAGGTGACCATCGCCAAGATCAATATCGACGAGAACCCGCATGTTCCCACCAAGTATGGCGTGCGCGGCATTCCGACCATGATGATCTTTGCGGGCGGCCAAGTGGCGGCAACCAAGGTGGGCGCGTTGCCCAAGTCCAAGATCAAGGAATGGATCGAGTCCTCGATCCAGGATACGGGCGTGAAGGCGGGCCGGATTTGAATAACGGTCGGCGCCCACTGCTACGATAGGTGCGCGCACCACCGGATTGCGGCCACCCAGAAGTAAAAATCGGCGGCCAGCACGCAAAGCCAGAATATCCTGGGCCCGATGCCGAATTCGGGATCTGGAACGTCGCGATAATCGTCGATGACAGCCATGACTGCCCTTTTCGCTCAGGCAGTGACTTTAGGCGCCGCTGATTAACACTTGCTTGCCGGCCGCGTTTTGCGTCCCGCGCCTGCACCGGTACTTTCCCTACTTCCCGGCCCGGCCGCCTGCCGGATTCCCGGGATGGTTGGCATAGGCCACGATATAGGCGACCAGATCGCGCGCCATCGGCTCTGACAGCGAGCCGGGATTGTCCTGAGGCATCCTGTTGCGGATGAAGTCGGAAAGGGCATCGACGCTCTTTCCCTGCCAATTCCTGTAAAATTTGGGGCCCGTAAGCGGCGGCGCCTTTCCACCACTCAGGTCATGGGAATGACAGGCCCAGCACACGGCTTGGAATGTGTCCTGGCCGAAAAGGATGTTGCCGGCCGGCCCGGGCCGGCCGGGACCGAAAGAAAGCTTTTCCGGTGCCCCCGCCGAAGCGGCCGGCACGGATACGACCATGACGGCAACGCACGCGCCAAAGGCGCCCATCCAATAGTTTTTCACGAATGCCCCAATCTTCCAAACCCCGCTTGCAGGCGACGGTGCTTGCGCCGCTGCGCATAGTCAACGGCCAGCGCGTGCAGGAACAAACCTTCCCGGCCCGGCATCAAACGCGCGCCGCGCCTCGCTTTGACGCCCCCGAAAACCGCCGATAGCATCCCCGGCGCAACAGGGGATTGGGGGTTTTCATGCGCCGTTTCATCGTTATGGGTCTGGCCGGATTTCTGCTTTCCGGCTCCGCGCTGACTTCCGCTGGGGCACAGGTCAGCAATGACGCCGGGCTCGACGCCAAGCTCGACGCCGCGATCAATCCGCATGAGCTGGACGGCTGGATGAAGCAGCTCGCGTCCGAGCCCAACCAGGTCGGTTCGCCCCACGACAAGATCAACGCCGACTGGATCCTGGCCCAATTCAAGAGCTTCGGCTGGGACGCGCATATCGAACAGTATGACGTGCTTTATCCCACGCCGATCAGCGAAGCGCTCGACATGCCCAACTATCAGGGCAAGAAATGGGAAGCGACACTTCAGGAACGCCCCATCCCCGGCGACACCAGTTCGACCGCCAAGGATTATGCGCTGCCCGCCTATCTCGCCTTCCAGGGCGATGGCGACGTCACCGCGCCCCTGGTCTATGTGAATTACGGCAATATCGACGATTACAAGCGGCTCGAGCAGTTCGGCATCTCGGTCAAGGGCAAGATCGTGATCAGCCGCTATGGCGAAGGCTGGCGCGGGCTGAAAGTGAAGCTGGCCCAGGATCACGGCGCGGTGGGCGCCTTGATCTATTCCGATCCCGCCGATGACGGCTATTCGGTGGACGCCACCTATCCCAACGGCCCGATGCGCCCGCCCCAGGGCATCCAGCGCGGCTCGGTGGCCGACATGACCATCTATCCCGGCGATCCGCTGACGCCGGGTGTCGCCGCCAAGCCCGGCGCCAAGCGGCTGACGCGCGAGACATCGCCCAGCCTGATGAAGATTCCCGCGCTGCCGATTTCCTATGGCGACGCGCAAGTGTTGCTGGGGGCGATGGACGGCGTGGTGGCGCCCGCCAACTGGCGCGGCCATCTGGGCATCACCTACCGCGTCACCGGCTCGGTGCCGGTGCATCTGATGGTGAAGTCGGAATGGGGCCTGAAACCCATCTATGACGTGATCGCGACCTTGAAAGGCTCGCAATATCCCGACCAGTGGGTGGTGCGCGGCAATCATCATGACGGCTGGGTGGAAGGCGCCAGCGATCCGCTGTCAGGCCAGGTGGCGCTGTTGGGCGAAGCCAAGGCGCTGGGCCAGATGGTCAAGGGCGGATGGAAGCCCAAGCGCACCATCGTCTACACCAGCTGGGACGCGGAAGAACCCATGCTCCTGGGCTCGACCGAATGGGCCGAGGATCACGCCGCCGAACTGCAGAAAAAGGCGGTGCTCTACATCAACAGCGACGGTAATGGCCGCGGCATCCTCAATGTCGGCGGCAGCGAAGATCTTGAGAAATTTGTCAGCGAAACGCTGAAGGGCGTGGTCGATCCCGAGACCAAGGCGATGGTGGAGGCGCGCAGCCGCGCGCGTCTGCGCGTGGCAGGCATGACCGGCGACGATCATGCCAAGGCGATGGCCAAGCAGGCCGCCGACGCATCGAAGGACATGCCGCTGGAGCCGCTGGGCTCAGGCTCGGACTATTCGGCCTATCTGCAGCATCTGGGGCTGGAGACCTTGGATTACGGCTATGGCGGTGAAGGCCGTTCCACCGGCGTCTATCACTCCCGCTATGACACCTATGAGCATCACAGCCGCTTCGTCGATCCGGGCTTCGTCTATGACGCCCAGTTGGCCAAGACGGTGGGACGCGCGGTGATCGCGGCGGCGGACAGCGACATGCCGATCCAGCAGGCGGGCGATTTCTCGGACGCCATCAATCAATATGTGACCGAGGTGAAGAAGCTGGCGGACAATAGGCGCGAGGCGGCCGAGAACCAGAAGAAAATGCTGGCCGACAATGCCTATATCCTGGCCGACGATCCCACCAAGCCGCACGCCAATCCCACCAAGTTGGCCGAGGTGCCAAAGTTCGATTTCGGCGCGTTGGACAGCGCGGCGGCGAAGCTCAAGACCAGCGCCCAGGCCTATGACAATGCGATCGCGGCGAATGGCGCGCGTCTGTCGGCGGCCGACCGCGCCAAGCTGCAAGGCGTGATGCAGACCATCGACCAGACCTTGCTGGTGGATCAGGGATTGCCGGGGCGGAGCTGGTACAAGAATTTGATCTACGCGCCCGGCCGCTTTACCGGCTATGGCGCCAAGACCCTGCCCGGCATCCGCGAAGCGATCGAGGAAGAACGCTGGGCCGATGTGAGCAAATACATCGCCCTGACGGCGACCGCGCTGAACAATTACGCGGCGCGGCTGGACCAGGCGACGGCGGTGGTGAAGAAATAACGGATTGCCCGATCTCCTCATGCTGAGCCTGTCGAAGCATGAGGAGCGCGCCGATAGAATTTTCCACCCTCACCCTTCGACAAGCTCAGGGTGAGGATGTCAGCCGTTCTCATGCAGTACTTTCCCCGCCAGATACAGCGAGCCGCAGATAAGAATACGCGGCGGCGGTTCCTTGGGATGGGCGCGGGCCCAGGCATTCACCTGCAGGATGGCGTCTTCCAGATCTTCTGCCGGCGCGGCGTCCAATCCCGCCTGACGCGCAGCGTCATACAATGCGCCTGCACCAAAGCTGGCGGCTTCGCCGGGTATCGTCACCGTCACCACATGCCGCGCCAGGCCCTTGAAGGCCGAGAAGAAACCCACCGCATCCTTGGTCTTGAGCATGCCCGAGATCAGATAAAGCGGGCGATCCACTTTCTCGTCCAGGTCGGCGATGGCGCGGCTGACGGCGGCGGCGCAGTGCGGATTGTGCCCGCCATCCAGCCAGATTTCGGAATCGTTGGGCGCGTCCGCAATCAGCGGCCCGTGGCTGAGATGCTGCAGCCGCCCCGGCCAATCCACGGTGCGCAGCCCCTTCTCCACCGCCGCGTCCTGACCCCAATCGAGAACCTTGCCGTCGCGCATGGCATGGCGCAGGCCCGCGATCGCCACGCCGGCATTGTCGATCTGATGCCGCCCGATCAGCTTGGGCATGGGCAGGTC
>DATKPL010000218.1:0-2988 GCA_035524155.1 Rhizomicrobium sp. | reverse complement strand
GGTCAATCGGCCCCGAACAATGCTCCATTCCTGGCCCTTGACCAAGACCTCCGGCGCGGGTGGACGGGCATTGTAGGACGAGGCCATCACCGCGCCATAAGCGCCGGCCGACTGGATCGCCACAAGATCGCCCGATTTGAGTTCGGGCAGGGAGCGGGAAGCGGCAAAAAGATCGGAGGTTTCGCAAACCGGCCCCACCACATCGTATTTGACACGCTCGGCCCCCGGCTTTGGTTCCCGGACAGACACGATTTCGTGATGGGAATCGTACAAAGCGGGCCGGATCAGGTCGTTCATGCCGGCGTCCAGGATCAGGAAGGTCCGCGCCTCACCCTGTTTGACGTAAATCACCGATGACACCAGCACGCCGGCATTGGCGGCAATCAGGCGGCCGGGTTCGAAGATCAACTGGCAGCCCAGTTTCCGGGTGACGTTTTTCACCACTTCACCGTACGCAGTGGGATCTGGCGGCGGCTGGTTGTCTTCGATGTAAGGCACGCCCAAGCCACCGCCCAGGTCCAGCCGCGCAATATCATGGCCATCGTCGCGCAAGATCACCACCAGTTCGGCGATGCGGCGGAAAGCGGCGTCGAAGGGTTCGAGTTCGGTAATCTGGCTGCCGATATGGACATCGACGCCGACAATGGCGATGCCTTTCAGGCGCGCCGCTTTGGCGTAAGCGGCGCGCGCCTGGCTGAAGGGCACGCCGAACTTGGTTTCCGAAGTGCCCGTGGTGATCTTGGCATGGGTGCGCGCGTCGATGTCGGGATTGATGCGTAACGTGACGGGCGCGCGCCTGCCCATTGCCAGCGCCAACGTGTTCAACGCCTCAAGTTCCGGTTCGCTTTCCACATTGAACTGGAAAATATCCTCGCTCAGCGCCAGCTTGAGTTCATCCGCCGTCTTGCCCACGCCGGAGAAAACGATCTTGCTGGCAGGAATGCCGGCGGCAAGCGCCTTCTTCAATTCACCGCCCGAAACGACGTCTGCGCCCGCGCCCAGTTTCGCCAAGGTCTTGAGCACGCCCAGATTGCCATTGGCCTTGACGGAAAAGGCGACCAGCGAATCTTTCGGCAAAGCCGCCGTAAAGACTTTGTAGTGCCGCTCCAATGTGGCGCTGGAATAGCAATAGAAAGGCGTGCCCACTTCGCGCGCCAGACGGGCGAGCGGAACCTCTTCGGCGCACAGCTCGCCGTTCTTGTAGGAAAAGAAATTCATCGTCCGATCGGATAGGGCGGGCGCGAGGGATCGGGCTGGTTGCGCGGCGTGACGGTGCCGTCCGGTTTGGCCAATTCGCTTTTGACGCCACAAGACGCAGCCACCAGCGACAAAAGAGCGATAAGCAGAAGTTTTTTTGCGTTCATTTCAGCTTCTCACGCCAAAAGACCAATTGTTCCCTGACGCGCGCGGGCGCGGTGCCACCCAGACTCATGCGCGAATTGACGGATGCTTCAAGAGAAAGAACATCGAAAACCGCCTGGGTGATGGCCGGATCGATCTTCTGCATTTCGGCCAGCGGCAGCTTGTCCAGGGTCACGCCCAGTTCCTCGGCGCGTTTGACGATGTTGCCGGAAATATGATGCGCCTCGCGGAACGGCTTTTTCAGCACCCGCACCACCCAGTCGGCCAGATCGGTGGCGGTGGTGAAGCCGGGCTCGGCGGCGGCGCGCATTTTTGCCGTGTCGGCGGTCAGGTCGGCGACCATTGCCGCCATCGCCGCCAGGCACAATTCGACCGTGTCGGCAGCGTCGAAGACCCGCTCCTTGTCCTCCTGCAAATCGGAATTGAAGGTCAGCATCAGCCCCTTCACGGTGGTCGCGAGCGACACGAAATCGCCCACCACCCGGCCGGTCTTGCCGCGCACCAGTTCGGCGGCGTCGGGATTGCGTTTTTGCGGCATGATGGAGGAGCCGGTGGTGAAAGCGTCGGACAATTTCACAAAGCCGAACGCGGGCATCGACCATTGCACCAGCTCGCCCGCCAGCCGCGACATGTTCACCGAAGCGATGGCGCAGGCCGCCAGATATTCCAGCGCGAAGTCGCGTGCCGAGATCGCGTCCATGGAATTGCGCATCGGCCGGGCGAAGCCCAATGTCTTGGCCGTCAGCTCGCGGTCGATGGGAAAAGACGTGCCCGCCAACGCGGCGGCCCCCAAGGGCGATTCATTCATCCGCCGCTTGGCGTCGTCGAATCGCCCGCGGTCGCGCATGAACATCTCGACATAAGCCAACAGATGGTGCCCGAACGTGATGGGCTGCGCCGGCTGCATATGGGTGTAGCCGGGCATGATGTCGCTCACATGCTTTTCTGCCTGCGCGATCAGCGCCTGGCAGAGCGCCAGCAGGCCCTGATCCGCGCGTTCGCAGGCGTTTCGTACCCAGAGCCGGAAATCCGTCACCACCTGGTCGTTGCGCGAGCGTGCGGTATGCAACCATCCCGCGACCGGGCCAATGATTTCGGCGAGCCGCGCTTCGATGTTGAGATGAATGTCTTCCAGCTCGCGCTTGAAGACGAATTCGCCTTCGGCGATTTCCTTTTCGATGACGGAAAGGCCGTCCAGGATTTTCTGGCCGTCATCCTTGGAGATGATCCCTTCATTGGCCAGCATGCGGCAATGCGCCCGGCTGCCTGCCAGGTCTTCGGCCGCCAGCCGCTTGTCGAAATCGATCGAGGGGGTAATCTCCCTCATGATGTCGGCGGGGCCGGTGGCAAACCGCCCGCCCCACATTTTGTTGGTGCTCATCCTGTCATCCGAAGGGCCATGACCAAGAAAATCATCATCAGCCTGGCTGTGATCGCTGCGCTTGCGCTGGGCGTTCTATATGGGAAAGGCCTGCTTTCTGTCCATCAGGGCTTCCAGCCGCCGGCCTCGCTGGCGGTGCTCAAACTGGAAAAAACCCAGAAACCCGCCCCGGATGTGCACTTCACCGATGCGGTGGGGGACCGCCATGCGCTGGACGCCTTTCACGGCCGTTATGTGCTGCTCAA